>JAFYVL010000035.1 GCA_017549125.1 Oscillospiraceae bacterium
AAGCACGGCGGTATCATTTCCTTCACCGATCTGAACGGAGAACCTCCCGTACAGCTAGAATGGGATATGAAGCTGTGGTGGCCTCAGTGTGAGACCATGATTGCCGCCCGGATGGCATACCAGATCTTCGGCGAGGAAAAGTACAACGATCTGTATAAGCAGCTGGAAAGCTACTGCGAAACCTATTTCGTAGATCAGGAATATGGCGAGTGGTACGGCTATTTGCATTACGACAATACTCCCTCTACCACCCTCAAGGGCAATATCTTTAAAGGTCCGTTCCATATTCCCAGAATGTATATCATCATGACATTGCTGGACGAAACCGGCAATATGAATGCATTCCTAAACTAAGGAGAAAACAAAATGAGTCGATACATAACAAACCCAAACCGCTGGGTTATCGTTACAGAGAGCTACTCCGGCCTGCTTCGCAAGGGCGTGGAGATGCTGTTTGAAACCGTATCTGATTTGTACCGGGATTTTCTCTCTGTCTATACCATGAATGATTTGGATGCCAAGATTTTGGAAGGGTGCAATGTGATCCTTGTGGGCAAAAATACGGCAGCACCCATTCAGAAACTCATCCAGGACGGTGTGATCACCCCCTGCCACAAGGCACAGGGCTATAGCGCACTGGTAACAGACAGCGTGTGGAATCCGGAGAAGCAGATGGTGGTCATTGCGGGCAATGATGACCATGGCGCAGTATATGGCTGTGTGGATTTCTGCAATCAGTACTGCGGTTATGAGATTTATAAATGCGGTAAGTATGTCGACAGCATCAATGAACAGTATTTTAATACCGCATTCCATGAGAAGCTTCCAAAGTGGTCCAAGATTTCCGCACCTGCTGTGCAGGAGCGTGGCATCTGGACCTGGGGTCATACCATTTATGACTACCGTGGCTTCATGGATAATATGCTGCGTCTGAAGCTGAACGAGCTGGTGATCTGGAATGACTATGCTCCCATCAATGCAGAAGATGTGGTCAGTTATGCCCATAGCCTGGGTATTAAGCTGATTTGGGGCTTTGCCTGGGGCTGGGGTGTGGATTGCAATACCTCTGCGCAGCTGGATGATGCATCGCTGAAGAAGCTTCGTGACGATATCGTTGCCAAGTATGAAAGAGAGTACGCAAAATCCAATTGTGATGGCATCTATTTCCAATCCTTTACGGAACTGCACACCGCCTATATCGGTGAAAAGCTGATTGCCGAAACTGTGGTGGATCTGGTCAATGATACCGCCGGTGTATTGCTGGAGAAGTATCCCGATCTGCATATCCAGTTTGGTCTGCACGCATGGTCTGTGAAGGAGCATACGGAGTATATCGCTAAGGTTGACCCTCGTGTTTACATTGTGTGGGAAAACTGCGGTTGCTTCCCCTTTGAGGGCGAGTTCGGTGATGTGGGCGACGATGGCAATCCCGGTGATCTGGATGCTACCCGTGCCTTTGTGGAGAAAATCACCGTTCTGCGTGGTAAGGACGACAAGTTTGGCGCTGTGCTGAAAGGTATGCTGAACCTGGATTGGAGTACCTTTATCCATCAGCAGCCTAATCTGATCCTGGGACAGCGTAGTAAGCGTTTCATTCAGCAGCGGACACAGATCCAGGATCGCATCTGGAGATTCCGTCAGACTAACTGGGTGCGCCATGTGGAGTATGTGCGCCTGATGGTGCAGTCCTTGCTCAAGGATAAGGATTACATGAACATCCAGGGTTTGGTAGAGGACGGTATGCTGGAAAATCAGATTGCTCTGCCTGTGGCAATTTATGCAGAGACCCTGTGGGATTGCCAGAAGGCCGGTAACGATACCCTACAGCAGGTGATGAAATATCCCTGTGTAACCTTGGTTAACATTTGATTCCCATCTGGCGGTGGCAAAGCCTGCCACCGCCAGGCAAGGGCATTTCTAAAACTGCCTCTGACGCACAGAGACAGCTTTAGAAGTACCTTTTCGGTATATATTCCCAAACAAAAACGTATTGGGTGTTAATCATAAGGAGGAAACCAACATGCAAAAGAACTTGAAAAAAGTTTTGTCATTTGTGCTGGCATTGGTTATGGTTCTGGGCTTGATTCCTATGACCGTATTGGCCGATGAAGCGCAGGTGGCAAGTAGTGATCTACCCACCGCCATGGATGGGCTGACCATTGCGTACCCTTACAACACAGAGAATGTTCAACGAACAGGAACTGTGCCCAATCGTTTTGGCGCACTGACCTTTGAAAGTGCCAGAAACGAGGTGGAGTCTGCGCAGATGATTTTGACTCCTAATTTTAAGGTTGATTCTTTTGAACTGACCATGAGTAGCATGACAAATGCCAAGGGAAATGTGATCCCTTCCTGGGCATTTGAGGTGTATGTGCAGCAGTATGCCACCGTTACAGGTAGTGGTAACTCCCCTAAGTTTGGTGATTTCAAGACCCAGGATTCCTGGTTCTTGAGCACGAAGTATTTGGAGGATGTTTTCCATCCCCGTTCCGGTAATAAGGCATGGGATGGTACTTATCCCGATGCGCTGATCCCCCAGGATGCAGCCATTGCCAATGGTCTGAATACCATCAGTGCCAATCAGAACCAGGGCATTTGGGTGAATCTGAATGTGCAGAATGCAGCACCCGGTACTTATAACGGTACGGCCACATTAACCATTAACGGCAATGCCATGCAGATCCCTGTGTCTGTTCGTATCTATGATGTGGCCATTCCCGATGAGGTACACATGACCACCGCCTTTGGTATTTGGTGGGATATGATGTATGCCGGTGAGGGTATCAATGCCAATGACTCCAATGTTCGTGAGAATATGATTACTAACTACTACAACTATGTTGTCAGTAAGCGAATCACTCCCTGGGACAGAGGTGTTAACCAGTGGCGCTATACAGATATGCTGGTAGAATATGCGGTTGCCAATGCCACCGATCCTTCTATCAGTTCCTACCGTCTGCATTTTACCAACGATACCTCCAATGACAGACGAGTAGACAGAGCCTCTGTGGTAACCTGTCTGACTGCTTTGATCCATAAGAATATTGAACTGGTCAATGCCGGTAACAATGTGGATCTGTTTGAGAAGGCATATTACTATTTCTCCAATGTGGATGAGCCCGCCGGTGGTTCTAATGCTGCTGCCTATGCAGATGTTCAGGCTTGTATTGACACCCTGGACTCTGTGAAAGCAGAACTGGCACCCATGCTGGCATCCTATCCCGATCTGCAAGCCAGCTTCCTGGCTCTGAAGAATGTGGTGACCGGTCCGGATCCTGTGAACTACAAGAATACCTGGTATATTGATGGCTGTCCCGATTACAGCAAGCAGAGTTCCTTGACCAGCACCTATGACAGCGTTGTGTACTGTCCTCAGTTTAACTATCTGCAAACTGCGGATATGCGCAATACTTATGCCGATGATAGCGAGATTTGGTGGTATGGTTGTTGCCATCCTGTAGCACCCTATCCCACATACCATCTGAACACCCCTCTGGCCAATACCCGCGCTGTGGGCTTTATGATGTATGACTATGAGATCGACGGCATGCTGTCCTCTTCTGTCAACCTGTGGGGTACTTACAATGATGACGGCAGCATCAACCTGCCCAGCAATTACACCACCATTTCCGGCAATGGTACACCCGGTGACATGATCCTGCTGTACCCCGGCGCTGACTACGGTGTGGAAGGCCCTGTTGGTACATTGCGTATTGAGACCATCCGTGAGAGCAGCGAAGATTATGAATATCTGTGGATGCTGGAAAACACCTACGGCATCTCTGACATCTCTGCTTATACGGCAGGTCTGTATGAAGGTGCAGTTGTGACCGGTGTTTACGATGGCAATACCGTTGATCCCGACGGCGACGGCAACACCGATGCATCTGACCTGTATCACACCCGTCGTGTTGCTCTGCTGACCAAGCTGGAGCAGCTGAACGTTTCCGCCAACGGCGCAACCAATATTGCTCCCGGTAACGAGGGCTTTGTCCGTGGCGATCGCTTTACTGCCGGTAAGGATACCTACTTCGACCTGGAAGATGCCGCCTGGAAAACCCTGAGCTTTGATTATAAGCCCGACGGTGCAGGTGAATTGGCTGTGATTATCCGTGGCAGCCAGTGGACAAAGTACTATGGTGATTACCGTCTGAACCAGGATGGTGAGAAGGTGGATTATCCCGGTGTTACCACCGAAAAACTGGACGACGGCTATATCCGTGCTACCTTTAACATTGATGCTCTGACCAGAACCGGCTGTGCAGAGAATATGAATTATCAGCCCAGCGATGTGGGCTTGCTGGATATCTTCCAGTGGTCTACCACCGGTGGTTACATTGATAATATCCAGCTTTCTATGGAGGCTCCCGAGGAAGAACCCAAGCCTGTGGTTCGAGGCAAGGCCTTCACCGCCGGTAAGGATACCTATTTCTATCTGGATGAGCCCGGTGCATGGGACTATGTGAGCTTCGAGTATAAGATCGAGGGAACAGGGGAATTGGCAGCGATCCTCAGAGGTACTACCTGGACCACCTATTACGGTGATTTCCGCTTGACCGCTACCGGAGAAAAGCAGGATTATGCCGGTATTACCACCGAAGTTTTGGAGGATGGTTACGTTCGTGTGACCTTCGACATTGCCCAGCTGAACCGATCTGGTTGCGTGGATAACCGGAATAATGCGCCCGTGGATATTAAGCTGATTGACATCTTTGGCGCATGGACAACCGCAGAGGGCTATATCGACAATATCCAGGTTTGGAATAAGGAAATTGTGATCCGTGGTGAGCCTTTTACCGCCGGTAAGGATACCTTCTTCTATCTGGATCAAGCAGGAGACTATGAAACCTTAAGCTTTGATTATTGGGTCGAGGCCGCAGGCGAAGTGGCTGTGATCATGCGTGGCTCTCAATGGTCTAAGTTCTACGGTGATTTCCGCTTGACCGAGAACGGTGAAAAAGTGGATTATGCCGGTATTACCACCGAGGTTTTAGAGGACGGCTATATCCATGTGACCTTTGATATTCCTGCTCTGCAAAGATCCGGTTGTGCCAACAACCGTGACGGCGCACCGGTGGATATCAAGCTGATCGATATTTATAACTGGACAACGGTCAATGGCTATATCGACAACATTCAATACGAAACCCACGTTCACAGCTACGAAAGCGTTGTGACCGAAGCAACCCCCTATGCCCAGGGCTACACGACCCATACTTGTTCCTGTGGTGACAGCTATGTGGATAGCTATACGGACTATGAAGTTCCCGGCTATTTGGTTTTGACGGACAATGCTTCCGTGAACTGGACGCTGAACCAGGATCTGTACATTGATCTGAACGGTTATAACCTGTCCGGCACTATCAACACCAACGGCTATGTGATCTATGGTATGGACGCTACTACCAATGCCTACAGCGCAGACAACATGGGCATCTTCTCCTGTGTGGATGCAGAGGGCAAGGCGATTGTTCCTCAGTCGTTCTACAACACCGAGGATGCTAAGTACATGACCATCGCCGGTGAAAGCGGCTACTCCTTCCACCGCTACTATGTGGGTATTACTTCTGTGAGCCTGGCACCCTCCGTGACCGGTTTCGGTTACAAGGCAGCGTTCTTCGGCGATGCTTTGGTGCAGGCACAGGTAAAGTCCGTTGGTTACGATCTGTGGATCACCGAGGATATTGTGGTGAACCGTTCTGTGAATTTCCAGAACAGCGTAACCCTGAGATTGAAGAATTTCGACGCTGTAAACTATGGCAATACCCCCGTGAATGCCAAGGCAACCATGACCTTGGTTGACGGCACTGTGCTGGAGAGCGGCGTGCAAAGCTGGTCTTTGCAGCAGATGGTAGAAACCATCAATGCCGATTACACCGCATATTCCGCCGCCCAGGTGGCAGCTGTGAAGGCTATGATCAAAGCGAACCCTGTTATGGAAAACTGGCAGGTGGAGAACCTGATGAAGGAAGTGATCCGCGGCAAGGCATTTACGGCTGGTAAGGACACCTACTTTACGGTAGAAGCCGGCAATTGGGATACGGTCAGCTTTGAGTACAAGACCGAAGGTGCAGGCGAAGTGGTTGCGATTCTTAGAGGCAGCGCATGGGGCGTGAAGTATTACGGCGATTACCGCTTTACCGAATCCGGTGAAAAGGTAGACTATGCCGGTGTCAGCACAGAAATGTTGCATGATGGCTATATCCGTGTGACATTTGATGTTTCCGCTCTGGGCAGAACCGGCTGTGTGGATAATCTGGACAGCGTACCTGCAGACATTGCGCTGATTGATATCTTCAACTGGACTACTGTAAATGGCTATATCGACAACATTCAGGTTTCCAAAGAGGAAAAGGAAGAAGTGATCCGTGGCACAGAGTTTACCGGTGGTGTGGATAAGTTTATGTATCTGGATAAGAATGCTACGGAAATTGTCACCTTCGATTATAAGCTGACCACCGCAGGTGACATCCACGTGATCCTCAGAGCCCCCGATTGGAACGGCTTCTACGGCGACTTTGAGTTCAATGCTGCCGGTGAGGCAATTGACTATGCAGGTATTTCCTGTGAGCAACTGGACGATGGCTATATCCGTGTCACCATGACTCTGGCTGAGCTAAATCGTACCGGTTGCGTCAATAACCGTGACAGCGCACCTGCCAGCGTAGGTATCTTTGATCTCTACCAGTGGGGCACAGCCAGCGGTTATGTAGACAATATTCAGTTAGACCCCTAATCGCATCCCTTTGTCTTTTAAAGCGGTGGTAGCGTGTGCCACCGCTGGAAGAATAACACTTGATACGAAAAATCGTGTCAAACCAAAGGAGGAAAAACCATGAAAAAGACCCTCAGTAAGGTACTGGCATTCGCCTTGGCAATGGTAATGGTTGTGGGCTTGCTCCCCGCTACCGCTTTGGCTGCCGGTACGGAAACAAAAGCAGATGACCTGATCCATCTGACGGTATTTACCAATACCTCCTACACCACTGCCGCATATAGCTATGACGACACCGTGGTGAAGGCCGCTGGTAGTACCCAGTCTTTGAAAGTGGACACTGCTTCCAATGTCCATCTGTGTTGGGATCTGCGTAAAGAAGCCGGCGGTATGCTGGATCTGTCCAATAGCACTCTGGGTGCTTACTTCTACTTTGCAGACGGTAAGCCCTATGCTGAAGCGCAGATCTATGATACCACCTGGGGTAGCGGCAAGCTGGCATTTGCCTTTGAGGATGCCGGTGATGGCTGGTACTACGGTAGCCTGAAGACCAATGCCGGTCTGAGCATTGATCCTGCTAAGGCTATTTTGCTCCGTTTGTGGTTCAATAAGGGTACTACCATCTACATGGATGGTCTGAGCTGCCAGAAACTGGTGGATAAAAATGATATGTTTGCCGGCGGTAGTCAGGCCGGTGGCAGCAGCTGGACAACCGGTACCAACATGACCTTTGTGAACAACTGCACCGAGACCTATGGCGATGACTCCCTCTTTGCATGGAAGTTCAGCGCAACTGCTGCAAACACCAATCAGTGGGCTCAGTTCGTTATGAATATGACCCAGGCCTATAACATGGACGGCTACTACCTGGTATTTGATGCCAAGGTGGATGGCGTTGCCAGCCAGAATCTGAACATTCGTCCCCGTACCGGTGCTGACGGCTCCGGTGACCCCTGCAACAATACAACTGTGAAGCTGACCCAGGGTTGGAACACCTATACTGTGGATTTTGCAGCAGCCTTGAAGGCAGCTTCCAGCGCCGCCGATCTGACCGCTATCCAGAGATTGTTCCTGGTATTTGACTTTGCTGCAACCACTGGTGCTGAGCGTTCTGTGATCATTGACAATGTGCGTCTGGTTTCCAAGGTGTGCCAGCATACCAATACTACCACTACTACTGTGGACGCAACCTGTACCCAGGCCGGTTCTGTAACCGTGACCTGTGATGCATGCAGCGAGACCATCAGCACCGAGACCATTCCTGCTACCGGTCATAACTACCAGAGCGTTGTAACCGCTCCCACACCTTCTGCACAGGGCTACACTACCCATACCTGTTCCTGTGGAGACAGCTATGTGGATAGCTACACCAATTACGAGGTAGAGGGCAGACTGATCCTGTCCGAGAATCTGGATGTGAACATCAGCTTGAACCAGGATCTGTATATTGATCTGAACGGTTATAACCTGTCCGGCACTATCAACACCAATGGTTTCAAGGTCTATGGTATGGACTCTGCTACCAACGAGTATAGTGCAGACAACATGGGCATCTTCTCCTGCGTGGATGCAGAGGGTAATGCCATTGTTCCCCAGCCGCTCTACAACACCGAGGATGCTAAGTACATGACCATTGCCGGTGAAAGCGGTTACTCCTTCCACCGCTATTATGTGGGTATTACCGCTGTGAGCCTGGCTCCCTCCGTGACCGGTTTCGGATACAAGGCAGCGTTCTTCGGCGATGCTATGGTGCAGGCACAGGTAGAGTCCGTTGGTTACGATCTGTGGATCACCGAGGATATTGTGGTGAACCGTTCTGTGGATTTCCAGAACAGCGTAACCCTGAGATTGAAGAATTTCGACGCTGCAAACTATGGCAATACCCCTGTCAATGCCAAGGCAATCATGACCTTGATTGACGGCACTGTGCTGGAAGGCAGCGTGCAAAGCTGGTCTTTGCAGCAGATGGTAGAAGCCATCAATGCTGACTACACCGCATATTCTGCCGATCAGCTGGCAGCTGTGAAGGCTATGATCGAAGCCAACCCCGTGATGCTGAACTGGCAGGTAGAAAATCTGCTGAAGGAAAGCCGCGGCCAGGCATTCGAGGCAGGTAAGGACAATTACTTTACCTTTGAGGCCGGCGCATGGGATGTTCTGAGCTTTGATTATAAGCTCAACGGCGAAGGCAAGGCACATGTGATCGTTCGTGGCAGCCAGTGGACTAAGTTCTACGGCGATTTCACCATGAATCTGAATGGCGAGTCTGTGGATTATGATGGCATCACCACTGAGGTTCTGGAAGATGGCTACATCCGTGTCACCATGGACATTGCTCAGCTGCAGAGAACCAATTGCGTCAATGACCGCAGCAACGCTCCCGAGGACATTGCCCTCATCGACATTTACAACTGGACAACCGTTGGCGGTTACATCGACAATATCCAGGTTTCCATGAAGCCCGTGGAAGAAGTGATCCGTGGCCAGGCCTTTACCGCAGGTCAGGACACTTACTTTGATGTGGAAGACGGCGCGTATGATCTGTTGAGCTTTGACTACAAGACCCAGGGTGCCGGTGAACTGGCTCTGATCATTCGTGGCAGCCAGTGGACCAAGTACTTTGGTGATTTCCGTCTGACCGAGTCCGGTGAGAAGGTAGATTATGCCGGTATCACCACCGAGAAGCTGGAAGATGGCTACATCCATGTTGTTGTGGATCTGGCATTGCTGGATCGTTCCGGTTGCGTGAATAACCGTGAAAATGCACCTTCTGATGTGGGCTTGATCGATATCTTCCAGTGGACTACTGTAAACGGTTACATTGATAACATTCAGCTGTCCAACAAGCCTGTGGAAGAAGTGATCCGCGGCGAAGCCTTTGAAGCTGGTGTCACCAAGACCACTTACATGGAAACGGTTGCACAGAACAACCTGACCTTCGATTACAAGCTGACCACCGAGGGCGATATGCACGTGATCCTGCGTGCGCCCGATTGGAATGGCTTCTACGGTGACTTCGAGTTTACCGCAAATGGTGAGATGGTAGACTATGATGGCATTTCTACCGAAAAGCTGGATGACGGCTATATCCGTGTAACCGTGGTGTTCAGCAAGCTGAACCGTACCGGTTGTGTTAACAACCGTGACAGCGCACCTGCCAATGTAGGTATCTTTGATATCTATGGTTGGGGTACTGCAAACGGCTATGTGGATAACATTCAGGTGGACGTGCAGATCGAGGAAGCACCCGAGGTTCCTGCTGTACCTGCTGAGACGACTTCCTTCGAAGCTGGCAAGGGTGTTACCACCGGTATTCCCACTGCTTACCAGACGGTTACCTTTGACTATCAGCTGACCACCGACGGTGTGATCGGTGTGATCCTCAGAGATGCCGAGGCATGGCTGACCTTCTATGGTGAGTTCTATTTCAATGCAGGTGGCGAGACTGTGGACTATGCCGGTATTACCACCCAGGTTCTGGGCAACGGCTATGTTCGTGTCACCATGAATCTGGCAGAACTGACCAGAAGTGGCTGTGCAGATAACCGTGATGGCGCACCTGAAAAGGTTGGCGTTCTGGATATCTACGGTGGCTTCTCCACCGCCAGCGGCAACTTTGGTAATGTAACAGTAGATCCCTAATCCTTAATATGGTGGCGGCAGGTTCGCCTGCCGCCACCGAGACAAGAGCATTTCTGAAACTGCCCTTCTGGAAGGACGGTTTCAGAAGTACTCATTGGATTTTTACTATGAGTAGTTTTAATAAAAGGAGGAAACATCATGCAAAAGAACCTGAAAAGGATTCTGTCGCTGCTCCTGACCTTGGCGCTGTTCGTTGGCTTGCTGCCTCCCGTCAGCAAGGCTTCTGCTGCCACGGCTTCGACAGAAGAAAGCTCCGATATGCTGGCAAATGCCGCATACGCATGGAGCGCACAGGACTGGACCGGAAATGGTCAGTTCAGTTATTCCAAAGACAGCACTGTAACAAACGGTGCGAACAGCCTGCGTTCCTGGAGATTCTCCAGCGCCGCCAAGGCTGGAAGCAGTTATGCCCGTCTGCAGATCGACCTGCAGCAAAACTATGATATGTCCGGCAAGGACTTGGTTTTCGACGTGAAGGCCGATCCTGCCAAAGACCTGACCGGCTACAGCATCGGCATCGTTCCTTACGGTTCTGACTGGAAGCCTCTGCATGATTATAACAACTATCAGGAGTATCAGGTTTATTTCAAGGGTGAGGGTTGGTCTACTGTTACTGTGGACAATTCCATTCTGAAGGCCTATTTGGAATCCGGTAAGGATCTGAGCAGCGTCCGTGTGCTGTATCTGAGCTTCAATTTCCCCGGCGGCGATGCCCAGAATATCTACATTGACAATATGCGCCTGGTGGATCACGTTTACGGCACCGATGCTACCGATGCCGCATCTGACCTGTTGGCAAATGCCACCGTGGTATCCAGCACCGCCAACGGCACAACTTATACCTATGAGCATGCCAACAAGACTGTTATGTACGGGCAGGACAGCAACAGCTCCCATAAGTTTGCCGCTGCTGCCAATGCTGCGGATATGCTCACAGTCAAGTACGACCTGGGCAAGTCCTATGATCTGACCAATAAGAACATTGTGATGGATATGCTGTCCTATCGTGGCGGCAATGGCTTTGCTTTCAGCCTGTATAACAGCCAGAATCAGCTGGTCAGCTATACAGAGTCCTATACTACCGTCAATGAATGGGCCCAGGTCAGACCTGCGATCCTGGCAGGTCAGCAATCCGGCAAGAATCTGTCCGACGTGCGCTATATTGCCATCGGCGCCCGATTTGCAACCAATACTGCCCGTGCAGACCATGCATTCTATGTGGACAATGTGCGTATCGAGAATATCGACACCCATTCCACCGCTCTGCAGAACAAGAACATTGTATTTATGGGCGACTCCATCACCGCTGCCTACGGCTATAAGGGTTGGTCCGGTGAGTTGGAAGAGCATTATCTGATCAATAAGTACAATCTGGGTGTGGGTGGCGCAAGCTACGCTACCTGTGAGGGCAGAACCACCATCTACGCACAAAAGGACAAGATTCCCAATGTGGATGTGGACTTCTTTGTGCTTAACGGCGGCTTCAATGATATTTGGAGCAAGGTGGAGCTTGGCAGCGTCAGCAGCACTTCTGTTGCCAATGCTACTGTAAACAGCTTCGACACCAATACCACAGCCGGTGCTATGGAGCAGATGTTCTGCTACCTGACCAAGAATTATCCCAATGCCAAGATCGGCTTTGTGATCAATTACATTGGTTATAGTTCCAGCTGGGATGGCGTTGCTTTCCGGGATCAGTTTGCGCCTTTGGCAAAGAGCATCTGCGAAAAGTGGGGTGTATCCTACCTGGATCTGTCCACCGATACAGAGTTTAACGGCCTGTACGGTGTCCATACCTACGACGGTGTCCACGGCAACGATGTGGGCTATGAGCTGCTGATGCGCAAGATGGCTCCCTGGCTGATCGGCCTGTGCGATGCCAATGAGCAGACCGAACAGAACTCTGACCTGCTGGCATATGCCACCTATTCTTGGAGTGCATATACTTGGAACAGCGGCAGCTTGAGCTATGACAATGCAAGCACTGTGGTAAACGGCAGCGAAAGTACCCGCAGCTGGAAGTTCTCTGCAACCTCCGCACAGACCACCAATGCCGGTATGCAGCTGAAGCTGAACAATCTGGATATCTTCACCCTTACCGGTAAGCAGATCCAGTTTGATGCCAAGTTTGAAAACGGCGCACAGAAGATCGGTCTGCGTGTATATGACAAGAACTGGACTTCCGTATCCGGTGCAAAGACCGTGTGGGTAGAGGGCAATGGCTCTGACGGTTGGCAGACCTTGACCGTGGATGCTTCCCAGTTTAAGAGCATTTTGGCCGAGGGCTGCAATCTGGATAGCATCTATCTGATTGCCCTGGAGTTTGATTTTGCCACCAACAAGGGCAAGAACCAAACCGTTTACATGGATAACTTCCGTGTGGTCAGCGTGACCGCCACCGATGCCACCGAGCAGGCAAGCGATTTGCTTTATGGCGCAGGCTTTGTGGAGGGCAGCATGAAGGGTGAGGGTCTGGGCTATGACCAGTTTAACACCACCTTCCTCAATGGCGCTGACAGTAAGTATTCTCTGCGCTTCTTTGCAGAGGATAACAAGACCGCATGGGGTACAGCTACCTTTGTACTGCCTAAGTCCATTGACCTGCGGGGCACCACCTTGCAGTTTGATGTGAACCAGTACAACCAGGCAGCTCTGTGGGTAAAGCTGTACGACAGCAACCGCAAGCTGGTTACAGGTGACAACTATACCCTCCGTGAAATTGGCTGGCAGACTTATGAGGTCAATACCCTGTTCGGTCTGGCAGACGGTAGAACCGCTGAGGATCTGAAGGATATTCGCTACATCGAATTCTCTTTGAATCTGGATCCTGCCAATACCGGTCGTACTGTGGTCATCGACAATCTGACCACCTATGCCAATGTGCAGTATGAATCTGCCATCTCCGGCTTGCACGGCCTGTACCTGGGCGACTCCCTGGCAGAAGCCCACAACTACAAGGGCTGGCACGGCGAAATGGCTGAGCATTACGGTGTCACCGGCTACAATGTGGCTACCGGTGGCAGAGCCTTGAATAATAACGGTATTTTCAGAGAACTGTCTGAAGTACCTAAGGGGATGGATTTTGACTTCGTTCTCATCGATGGCGGTGCCAACGACTACTGGTCTCATATCACCGTAGGTGAGGTGACGCCTGTAGGTACTACCAGCTTTGACGAGTCTACCCCCATCGGTGGTCTGGAAAAGCTGTTCTACACCATGTCCACTACCTATCCCGATGCGGAACTGTTCTTCATTTTGCTCTATGTTCCCAACTGGAATACCTTCTATAAAGAACCCTATGTGAATGAATTTGCTCCCAGAGTCAGACAGGCTTGCGAAAAGTGGGGCGTACATCTGCTGGATCTGATCGACAACGAGCCTTTCCATGCAGAATTTGATGTGTCCACCGGTGTGCATACCTTCGACGGCCTCCATGCCAATAAGGAAGGCTTCGACGTGATCACGCCTTACGTGGTCTCCATGATGGAAGATGTGTTTGCAGCTTCCTCTTTGGAGGAATATTGGACTTTGGAATCCAATGAGGCGGTCAATCTGACCTTGACAGAGGATCTGTATGTGGATCTGAACGGTCATACCCTCAGCGGTACCATCAACACCAATGGCTACCAGGTCTATGCCATCGACTCCACCACCGACCAGTATACCTGTGACAAGATGGGTTACTTTACCGCCGTGGATGGCAATGGCGACGCAGTTGTTCCTGCAGCCCATCTGCGCAGCTACAACAATGGCACCATCAAGCGCTATGTGGCCATCGAAACCGAAAACGGCTACACCTTCCACCGCTTCTATGTGGGTATCACCAAGCAGAGCCTGGCACCCAATGTGACCGGTGTGGGTTATAAGGCGGTGTTCTGCGGTGACGAAATGGTACAGGCTTTGATGCCCGAGACCGATGCTTATGGCTATGAGTTGCAGTTAGGTGATTTTGCTTCCATCAGCCGTTCCAGAAGTCGTGATTCCTTTGTTTCCGGCAAGGAAGTGACCCTCCGTGTCAATAACTTTGATGTGGAGAATCACGGTGAGACAGAACTGTATGCATCCGTTTGGGTCAACTTTAATGGTGAGATCATCAACAGCAGCCAGTACACCTTGACTCTCCGGGATATGGTAGAATCCGTCAATGCCCAGTATAAGGCTTATAGCGAGCCCCAGCTGCAGGCTGTACGGGATATGATCGCTGCTAATCCCATTATGGAGACATGGAGCGTTGAAAACATTCTGAAGCAGGATGTTCCTCGCGGACAGGCCTTTACCGCCGGTCAGGATAATTTCTACACCTTGACTGCCGGTGATTACAAGACGCTGAGTTTCGATTATAAGCCTAGTGGCGATGGTGAAGTGGCCGTGATCCTCAGAGGTAGTGCATGGACCAGCTTCTACGGTGATTTCCGTCTGACCGCCACCGGTGAAAAGACCGACTATGCCGGTATTACCACCGAGGCTCTGGAAGATGGCTATATCCATGTCACCTTTGATATTGAAGCTTTGCAGAGAACCAACTGCGTCAATGACCGCAAGAATGCCCCTGAGGACATTGCCCTCATCGACATTTACAACTGGACCACAGTGGATGGCTACATTGATAATATCCAGGTGTCCACGGATGCGCCCGATCCCGAGCCTGTGACCCGTGGCGAAGCCTTTACTGCCGGTAAGGATAACTTCTATTACCTAGATGAGGCGGCTGCCTACGATTACCTGAGCTTCGATTACAAGACCGATGGTGACGGTGAAGTGGCTGTGATCGTCCGTGGCAGTAAGTGGTCTACCTTCTATGGTGACTTCCGTCTGACCGCCACCGGTGAAAAGACCGATTATCCCGGTATTACTACCGAGACCCTGGACGACGGTTATATCCATGTGACCTTCGATCTGGCAGCTCTGCAGAGAACCGGCTGTGTGAACAACCGTGATACTGCACCTGTGGATATCAAACTGATCGATATTTACAACTGGACCACCGTAGGCGGTTATATTGATAACATCCAGGCTACCTACAAAGCCCCGGAAGTTACTGACCGTGGCGAGGCCTTTACTGCCGATAAGGATACCTATTTCTATCTGGAACAGCCCGGCAACTATGATCTGATCAGCTTTGATTATAAGACCGAAGCTGCAGGCGAGATGACCGCTATCCTCAGAGGTAGCGCATGGGGCGGCAAGTACTACGGCGAATACCGCTTCACCGAGTCCGGTGAGAAGGTAGACTATGCCGGTGTTACCACCGAGACCCTGGCTGACGGCTATATCCGTGTCACCTTCGACATGGCAGCATTGAACAGAACCGGTTGTGTGGACAATCTGAACAATGCCCCTGCGGATGTGGCGCTGATCGACATTTATAACTGGACCACCGTGGGTGGTTATCTGGACAATATTCAGACCTCCATGAAGGACGATGATTCTGAAATTCCTGCTGTCCCCAGCCAGACAACCGCTTTCACCGCTGGCGCAGGTACTTGGATCAAGACCGCAACTGCTTATAAGAGCATTACATTCGATTATAAGCTGGACGGCGACGGCGTGATGGGTCTGATTCTCAGAGATGATCAGAATTGGCTGACCTACTATGGTGGCTACTACTTCAACAACAAGGGCGAGACCACCGATTATGCAGGTATTACCACCCAGGATCTGGGCAACGGTTATATCCGTGCAACTCTGATTTTTGATGAACTGACCGTAAAGAGCCCCAATGGCGCACCGGCCAATGTGGAAATTTTCGATATCTACGGAAGCTACACCACCGTAAATGGTGCATTTGGCAATGTAACTTTGGATAAAACCGAGGAAGAAGAACCGGAAGAACCGGGAGATTTGGAACACCCGGCTCAGCCCGGTACCGGTGAGCTGGTAACAGTAACCTTTGCTGACTCCCAGCTGATGGAGGAGCATCGTGGCAACACGGTCAACGGCCCCAAGACGGTTCGGGATCACCTGACCTATGCCAAGAGCATTAACGCCGATGTGCTGTTCATGCCCGGTGACGTGGTCAACAATGCTGTGCAGAGTTACTACGATCGCTTCTGGACCATCTTCAAGTCCGTTTACGGTGAAGATGAAACCAAGTGGCCTGAGATTATTTGGACCATGGGCAACCACGAGTGGTATGACATGAGCGAAAAGGATGCGTCCGATGCCATTGCCCTGTTTAAGGCAAATGCCCATATTGAATCCGACAATCTGGTTAGAGTGAGTAAGGTTGCTTCCGAGGCAAACCCCGGACAGACCGTTGCTAACTACTATAAGGTCGTCAATGGCGTACCCTTTGTGGTCATCTCCGGTGACAGCAGAGCCAATACTGTGACAGAGGCACAGAAGGCGGAATTGATCGGCTGGCTGGATGAGATCATGGAACTGCCCACAGTTCAGGCCGGTACACCCATCTATGTGGCATATCATTTGCCCATTGCAGATGTGACCTACTTTGGTCAGGGCGCCACCGATGTGAGTAGGGTTGTGGACGATATTCTGAAGCAGTACCCCAATACCATCGTCTTTACCGGTGACACCCATTGTCCCGGTATCAACGAGCGTACCATCAACCAGATCGACTACACCTCCATCAACCTGGGTAGCTCTTCTTACTCTCGTATTGTCAAGCGCAGCGCTACTTCCCAGGAGGGCGATAAATACTACAATGTTGGCGGTAATGCTAAGGATGTGGTAACAGGCGAAGTGGCCTTCGGCTTTACCTATACCCAGAACCTGATGGTGCTGCAGAATAACACCGATGGCTCTGTGGCAATGGATCGCTATGTGACCGACACCAATCCGGCAGATATCCGCAAGGTGGGCATCACCTGGAATTTCCCCTCCGGTTTGAACAAGGATGATTTTATCTATACCTATGATCGTTTTGAGAATAAGGAATGGGCTAATTTGCTCTATGGCAAGGATGGCCTGGTGTTCCCTGAGGATGCAACCGTTTCTTATAGCGTTGACGGCACAGAAATGATGGTTTACTTCGACGATGTGACCGATCATAACTGCGCAGAGCACTACAAGATCACCATTACTGCTGACGGCACGACCTCTAAGACTTACGATGTGGTTGGTAACTACTTTAAGTATTATGAGGAAGCCCAGACCTATCACTTCCAGCTGTCGGATATCCCCGTGGGCAACACCTATAAAGTGGAAGTGAAGGCTTATGACTTCTTCGATAACGAAAGTCTGAACAGCCTGGTAGCTACCAGCGAAAGCGTCACCTCCTTGTTCTCTGACAAGGTGGATGCAGCCTTTGCCGGTACTTACACAGATATTTCCACCAAGGTCAACTATGAAGTAACCGCCGGTAGCGTCTCCTCTCTGGAGTGCTACTACAGAGGTGACTATCTGTACACCTACGGTGCAACCTTGGGTACGATTCTGGAAAAGAAGAATCTTGCACTGGCAGAAGAATTTACCATCACCGATTGGAGCAACGGTGTTCTGACGATGAAGGTAAAGAATGCCGGAACGGTTGCCATCAATGTGGGTCTGACCGTTGTGGTCAATGAAAACGGCGCAGATAAGTGGGTCACAGACTTTGGCGGTGAATATCGCAAAGTGGTGCAGGCAGGTAGCGATTGGGTAGAACTGAGTTGGGATCTGAATCAGTTTGGTATTGATGAACTGACAGATATCAGCGCTATCCGTCTGAAGGTTAGCAGCACAGCACCCAGTAGAGACGGCTATACCATGCACCTGTATGTGGATGATATGGATGTTGTCCCGGCGGAGGATGTGGGTACAGACGAGCCTGCTGATGTGATCCGTGGCAAGGCATTTTCTGCCGGTGTGGATAATTTCTTCTATCTGGACACACCCGGTAGTTACAGCGTCCTCAGCTTTGATTACAAGACTGAGGGAGCTGGTGAAATTGCTGTTATCATCAGAGGTACTCAGTGGTCTAAATACTATGGCGATTTCCGCTTGACGGAAAACGGTGAAAAGATCGATTATGCCGGTATTACCACCGAGGTTTTGGAAGATGGCTATATTCGCGCAACCTTTTATCTGAATGAATTGCAGAGATCCGGTTGTGTGGATAATCTCAATGGAGCCCCTGTGGATGTAAAGCTGATCGACTTGTATAACTGGACCACAGTCAATGGCTATATTGACAATTTACAGCTGATCCCCTAAAATATTCCTAAGCGGCGGCAGGTTCGCCTGCCGCCGCCCAAGACATTTTCAAAAGCGTGTTTATTGAATTTGTTTTTTAAAATGCCTTGCAAAGGAGTTTGAATCCATGACTGACCTACAAATGAAAGAAATTCTAAATCAGCTGAATCTGCCTGTGGATTTACGGATCGAAACAGAATTTAGGCAGGATCAGCCTTTGCAGGTGCAGAAACACGGCAATCTTTGTAAGATTACGTATGGACAGCGGGTGGAACTGTTCCGTGGCCTGGGTTTGCTGGCGGAACATGCCGCAGAATATCATTACACAGCTACCCAGCGGGCATATTTTACCATGAACGGTGCTATGCTGGATTGCTCTCGCAACGGTGTGCTGAATCTAAATGCCACCAAGCAAATGATCCGCTATCTGGCGCTGATGGGTCATAATATGCTGATGCTCTACACGGAGGATACCTACGAAGTGCCGGAATATCCCTATTTCGGTTATATGCGTGGTGGCTATACCCAAAAGCAGTTGCAGGAGCTGGATGCTTATGCAAAGGGCTATGGCATTGAACTGATCCCTTGTATTCAAACTCTGGCCCATTTGTCTGCGGCCTTGCGTTGGATGTGCTTTGATGATATGAAAGACGATGCAGATACATTGCTCATTGGGGAAGAAAAGACCTACCAGCTGATTGAGGCAATGATCCGTGCTTGCCGCAATAGCTTTACCTCCCGGCGGATCCATATCGGCATGGACGAAGCTTTTATGATGGGCTTTGGTCGATATCGCATGAAGCACGGCATCCCGGATCGTGAGAAGATCTTCTGTGAGCATTTGTACCGGGTCAATGAGATCTGCCAAAAGTATGGCTTTAAGCCTATGATCTGGAGCGATATGTTCTACCGCTTGGCAGCCGGTGCAGAGGGTGGCGAGTACACATCCGGCCAAATCAGCCAGGAGGTCATGGATCTGATTCCCGGCAACGTGGAACTGGTCTACTGGGATTACTACAAGCACGATCAAGATGCTTACTGCGCACCCATGCGCAGCCATAAGAAATTTACCAACCCCATTATCTTTGCCGGTGGTGCATGGCGCTGGGCTGGCTTTGCGCCCCATATTGCAAAGAGTCTGGATGCCTCCCGGAAGGCATTGATGGCGTGTCGACAGACGGATATTCGTGAGGTGTTCTGTACCGCCTGGGGCGACCAGGGCAATGAGTGTCCCATGTTCTCCATTCTGCCCACCTTGCAGCTGTACGCAGAGCTTTCCTATGAGGAATCTGTGGATGGGGAAATGCTTGCCAGCCGCTTGAAGGCTTGCACCGGTGAAGATCTGACTGATATGCTGCTGATGGATAAGCCCAACGGCCCCGATGGCAAGATTCACTTAGTGGAGGTCAACCCCTCTACCTATTTGTTTTATGCGGATGTGCTGGGTAACCTCTATGAAAAGCATACAGAAGAAAGCTATAAGGCAAACTATGCCAAGTATGCCAAGGAACTGTCCGAGGCGGCTTTGCGCAGCCCTAATTTGGGCTATGCCTATGATATGCTGGCAAAGCTGTGCCATGTTCTTTCCTTGAAAGCATGTGTCAGCGCAGATGCTTACAAAGCCTACCAGACCGGGGATCGGGAGGCTCTGCGTGTGATCGCAGAGGAAACCATGCCCGAGATTTTGGAGCGGCTGGAAGTCTTCCGTGCAGCTGTGGAAAAGCGTTGGCTTGCAGAATTTGGTTATTCCGGCTACGATGTGATGGATTATCGACTGGGTGGTGTGTCTGCCCGGGTCAAGAGTGCCATCCGTCGTTTGAAGGCATATCTAAGCGGAGAAATTGAGAAGTTGGACGAACTGGAACAGGATCGCCTGTCTTTTAATTGCATCACCGATGCCCAATTACAGGAAGATCGAATTATGTCTTGGAATTGCCGCAGCCATCATGTATCCGCGAATAACCTATAAGTAGATTTTTAAGTAATCTACGGACCTGGTAAAACTAATTTAAGGATCATACCATGAATACTTTAAGAAATGATGCAGAAAAAATCTATACCCATGCCATCCAATGCGCGCTCCCGGATACGGCGGTGAAAAACTGCCTGGCATCCATGGAACTGCACGGAAATGTTGTGCTGATTTCTGTGGGTAAGGCCGCGTGGACGATGGCATCTGCGGCGTTGGAAATACTGGGCAGCCAAATCCACTCTGGTTTGGTGCTGACAAAATATGACCATAGCCGCGGTGCGCTTGGGAATTTAGAGATCATAGAAGCCGGACATCCCATCTTGGATGAAAATTCCTTCCGTGGTACAAGACGAGCCTTGGAATTGACAGAGAATCTGACCTCGGAAGATACGGTGCTGTTTCTTCTCTCCGGTGGCGGCTCTGCGCTGTTTGAACTGTCAGAACTGGAGATTCCGGAACTGCAGGATATTAACAGCCAGCTGATCGGCAGTGGCGCCAGCATCCAGGAAATCAACACAGTGCGTAAGCGTTTATCGTTGGTCAAAGGCGGCAGATTTGCAAAACATTGCGCACCTGCCAAGGTGGTGGGACTATTACTGTCCGATGTGTTGGGTAACCAGCCGGACATGATTGCTTCCGGTCCTGTGTGCGTGGATGCGACCACTTGCGCCCAGGCTAAGCAGATCGTAGAGAAATATAAGATTCAACTATCCTCTAAAGCGGAGGAAATGATGGCAGTAGAAACCCCCAAGACATTGCCGGATGTGACCTATCACATCTGTGGTGATGTGCATCAGCTGTGCAAGGCTGCGGCAGAAAAATCTGCCCAGCTGGGTTATACACCTGTGGTACTGACCAGCGATCTGTGCGGTGAAGCCCGGGAGGCAGGCTCGTTTTTGGCATCCATTGCCCGCAGCCATGCGGATGATCAGCAAAAGCTGGCATTCATTGCCGGTGGCGAAACGGTGGTACATCTGAAGGGCAAGGGCTTGGGCGGCAGAAACCAGGAGCTGGCGCTGTCGGCGGCGGAGGGCATTGCCGGACTTTCTGGTGTGGCGGTGTTTTCCGTCGGTTCTGACGGCACTGATGGCCCCACAGACGCTGCTGGCGGCTATGTAGACGGTAACACCAAGGAAAAACTGTTATCCCATGGAATCGCCATCACAGACGTGCTGGCACAGAACGATTCCTACCATGCCTTGCAGTATTGCGACGGTCTCATCAAAACCGGTGCAACCGGCACCAATGTGAATGATGTAGCCGTGGTTTTGATCCGTTAAAAACAAATATTGGCTGTTTCGGTAGGCGAGAAAGGTTGTACGGAACCCGGATCAAATACTAACATCTGATATGGTTTTTATAAAGTTGCTTAAAAAACAATAAAAGATTTGAAGTGACCCCAAAAAGTTAGAAAAATATTTCTAACGCAAATTGTTTAAGCAGCCGAAAGGGCTTGCTGTCTGTGTAATACAGGCGGCAAGCCCTTTAATCTTGCCTTAATTTGCCGGTTGTAGTAACCACTACAGTGACGATGATGACGAATGATAATGTTGGGCTAACAGAATGTGTATGGGTCGCAAAGAACACCCATTTCCGTCGCCCTGGTGGTTGGTAAGGCGATGGGGTGAAGTAAACCGCCCTTGGCTACCTTTCGGTAATCAAGGGCGGTGTTCATGTTTAGCTCAAAACAAAATTATCAAAATAGATTTGTGCAACTTCTGCGGTTACATTGATAGCCATGTTGGCGGCGATCCGGAAGCCTACCACCTGGGTCAGCTCGGAGGGCTTAATAGTTTCACCGGCTGCATTTGTAAACCAATCCAGAGAAGCGTGGTTTGTTTTCCATGCGTCCAGAATGGTATCGTGTCGCCACAGGGCGGTTTGCTGATTGCCAAACGCATCAATATACAAGATGGTAAATTCCAACCAGTAATGGCCGTGGGACTGGTGGGTGTCGAAGGACAGAATACTGTAATCAGACCAATCCTGGGCAGTATCGAAGTGGAAGGTGGCATCTACGCAGGGATAACCGCAAGCATTATTGGTCCAGAATAGCAATGCGCTGTTGCTGCGGCTCTTACCGGCCTCGTCGGTGGCGACCTTGCACACACCGTTGATGTTGGGCTGGTTGTTTGCAACTTGGAACTTACCGCTGATCAGGTCGTTGTCCTCAACCAAAGCAGGGGACATCTGCGGCTCGTTATGGGGGTATTGATATAGGCTAATATTATCAAAATGCACTGCATTGTACTGCCCTGCAACGAAACGGCTGTCCATGTGAACGGAGAAGCAGATGCCCACCACTTTGGTAAGATCTGCACGGTGTACATAGTCCAGATTCAGATAGATGGTCTGCCATTGGTGGTTGTTGTAGTAATCATAGGAAATGCCATGCTTTTGGATTTCGCCATGCTCATCCAGGTAACGGATGGCAACGGTTACATGGGGATAGGCATTGTCTGCCAGGATGTCGAATTTCAGATAATCAAAGCCGCTGATATCGGTGGCGGTGGGGAAATCAATATAGAAGGTGGGGTAACCGATGGCTTGATTGGAACCAAAGGTATAGGCATACTTGCTGCCGTTATTTACGCTGGATTTGGTTAGCTGCGCGATGGTGTCGTCGGTGTATACTCTGTTGTTCTGCAGTAGATTGGAGTAGTCACCGCTGGGAAGGGGAGAGGCGGTATAGCCAGAAATCAATCCCTCCACAGAGTCGGCATGGACAATATCCATACCATCCACATACAAGGTGCATTCGCCCTCACCGGTATAGTGCGCCAGCACCTCCAGGGAGTAATCCTCGGCATAATCTTCAGGCTTCATAATGGGCTTGACAATCCCCAGATCATACAAGGACAAAGCAATGTTTGTCCAGGATTTTGCCTTGGCGATTTGGGCGTTTGCGTTTTCCGGACTGTCCCATGAAATGGTCAGATCTGCATCAAACTCCCGGCAACCCAGCTTTAATTCCACATCCTGCTCCATGGGGTTGTATACCCAAAAACTAACGGCTGCGTTCTTCCAAACCTGGGCGGAATAGTAGGGGTACAGGTAGCTGTGGCTCAGATCCAGCAGTGCAGTTCCGGGCTTTTCTCCATTGGTAAACTTGATTTCCAGAGCAGAAGTAGAGTTCTCGCCCTGCAGATGTTCGGCATCCTTTGTAAGACGGATGCTGTCGCTGCTGTCAGCCAATAGCTGATCCATAATATCTGCAGAAATACGGATGGGAACGATCACCTTTAGGCTGGAACTGTCTTTGCCCTTGGTGGCGGTAATGGTCACAGAAATGTCCGCCTCTGCCTTAGGGGTAATCTTGCCCTTTTTGATTTTCAGATCTTTGCTCTCACCGGATTCCGGGTCCTGATAGGACGCGGCAAAATCATAGGTAACACCCTCTTCCTGGGTGACCAATGCCGCAAGATCATAGGCTTCGCCAACGGTAGCGCTGGGAATCTCGTCCTTGACGGTAATGGGAATGGCAGGCTTTTTGGCGGCTTTTTCTCCACAACCGGACAGTAACCCGCTGATGAGCAATGCCATAGCGCAGAGCGTACATAAAATTCGTTTTTTCATTGCTAACAACTCCAGATTTTAATCTTCGATCATTGCATACCACAAAATAAGAAATTTGTCAACGAGATCCTGTAAAATGACAATATATATCTATAATTGAGTCAAAATCTTGCTTATAAAGAGGGTAGACCATGGGATAACGTTACCTTACATAAAACCATAAAGAAGCATGTTTATGTCTGTTTTATATTCTGTTCAGCCGGAAACCTTTAAGCGGATCGTGGATCGTAAGGACGGTATCAGCCACAATGGTTCCCTTGAGAAAAAACACGGGACTACCAAGATATGATTGCGTTTGCACATCCTGGGAATGTGACATTCTAAACAACTTTTTTGGCTGGATTTATGGATTGCTTTGTGGTATTTGATGAATAACCCTTTGAATAAAAAAATTTTATCACGATCATGCAAAAAATAGGTGACAAAACGGCGGAGTTTGTGCTATTATAAAGAGTGCAAAAGTGTTTGCAATTATTTATAAAAACTTGCGTTTGACAAAATAGATGATTTTAAGCTACAGGCGAAGGAGTGCGTATGGAAATGACAAGAACAAAACGAATGATTTCCGTAATACTATTGCTGTGCATGGTGGTGACTATGCTGCCACCATTGAGTGAGGTAGAAGCCGCAGGTGGGCGATACCGGTATGAGTTGGTTACCGCTGCCGTGGATAAAAATGCCACATATCTGGTGGTCAGTACCAATGCTGTGGGAGAGGCCAACTGCTTGATGTTTGATGCATCCGGTTCGTTCCGGAATCAGAAGGTCACCATTGCCCAGGATAGTGATGGCATCTACATTGCGGATTTTGAAGGCGCAGAGGAATGCTTGTTTACGTTCTCCGCTAGCAGCAGCGCCAACATGAAGCATGGCAACTATTTTGTGGATGTGCAGAATCAGCGTTTCACCACCTCCAGTTGTAAGGTTTCCATTAGCCGTTCCAGCGGTCGCTATCGTATCAAAGCCAATCCTGGTACAAAAAATCTGCGTTTTTCTAGCTATGATGGCAAATGGGATAGTGTTACCACCGTCAATTATGTGTATTTGTTCAAGCAGGTGGAAACCGTATCCGAATATACTGTGAGCTATGATGGCAACGGCCATACTGCCGGTACTGTACCTGCAGCCCGGGAGGGACTGGCACCCGGTTCTCAGTATACCATTGCCGAACCCGAGAATCTGCGCATGGATGTGGGTATGGATACCTATCTGTTCAAGTGCTGGAACACAGCTGCTGACGGCAGCGGCACAGAGTATTTGCCCGGGTCTGAAATCACAGTTAACGGGGATCTGAAACTCTATGCCCAGTGGTATCAGCAGGCCAAGTATGAAGTGGCCATGATGACCTATCTGGATAACCAGCTGACCGATGTTTCTAAGATCAGCGGATTGGACAAGGAGTTCTTTGTGGTTCTGGAAGGCGGCGACGGTACTTACATTCCGTTGAGCCGTACTGCTGAGGGTACTTATATCACCAGCGTAACACAGAACGGTACTTATGTAGTCTATTCCAAGGTGGGTAGTAGCGATTATGAGCCTGTCCACGGTCACCAGGTGGTCGTTTATAACCAGAACGGCAGCACCGAATGTATGCATTATAGCGTTAACTATGATGCAGCCGGTGGCACATGGGCATCCGGTGAAGCCCCTGCCAATATATTCTTCCATGCCGGTGAAGAGGTCGCTGTCTCTGACAAGATCCCTGTACGGGAGGGTTACCGCTTCCTGGGCTGGAAGGATCAGAATGGCAATTCCTGGGATCCCGGTCACATGGTTACCAACGCAATGACAGAAAAGCTGGTGCTTACTGCCCAGTGGGAATCTCTGATCAATGTAACGGTCACGGTGGTCATTGACCACAATGCTCCCGGTGGTGGTGAGGACGTAGATCCTACCAAGCACCAGGTGACCCTGAGCCTGCTGCAGGATAATCTGCTTGTGGAAGAAAAGGTATTTGTGGATGGTTATGTGTATGATGCCGAGACCAACACCACGACCTATACGTTGGTATTTGGCGGCATGCCCCAGGGCTTGTATAACATTACCGGCACCAAAACCGGCTATGAGCTGTACGTAGAGGAGCGTACCGGTGAGGCAGACCAGGATCAGCAGATCCGTGTCCACCTGCATTATGCACCTGCTAACCGGGATCTGCAGTTCCAGGTTGTGGTGAATGCGGAAAATGATAAGGAAAAGGAATTGATGCCCCAGGCTGTGAACGTGAAGGTTCAGTATTGGGGTTATAATGAAGCGGGTGTCCTGGGTTGGCATATCGTTGCCGAGCAGGAAGGCGATGGCGCACCCATCACCATGCCCATTGACCCGGAAACCGGTCTGGCAACAGCCTATTTCCCTGCATGGGGTATGTGGTCTGATGGCACCAGAGCCTATGAATACCGTCTGCTGGTGGATTCCTTTATCTTCCCCGACGGCACAGTGGTAAAAGCAGCCGGTAGTGATGTGATCACTGCCCAGGGCTCCGGTTTGTATAGCGCAACGGTTACCATTGCTCCTCATGCAGGCAGTGATGATACAGGACGTGTGCCGGAGTATCAGCAGGGTGCGACTACCAACCTGCCCGGTGCTTATTTCCAGGATCAGGTGCAAAACGGTGTGCCTACTGTGACGGTACAGGTTCAGCCTATGACCGTTACCTTCCAGGCTGCCCCCGACGGCACCATCAACGGTCAGCCCCAGCTGGTGCTGGAAAACCAGTATCTGTATCCCCATCTGGAGCAGTTTACAGCTGTGCCTTCCGTGGAAGGTCAGCGGTTTATCGGTTGGTTGCTGGATGGTCAGCCTGCCCAGAGCCAGCATGATCAGCATCTGCCCGGCAATGTGGTTTATGTGGCGGAGTATAGCCAGAATTTGACCATTACCGGCTCTGTCATGGCAGATGCCACCTATGAAAGGGATGGCCAGCAGGTCACCGTTTGGGAAAATGACCGTGTTTATGAGGCCATGGTGGTTTTGCAGAAGCAGGTCGGCGAGGTATTTAACGATGTTTCCGCCTGTGTTGTGAAGCTGGTCTATGAGAATGTAGACGGTCAGTTGAAGGGTGTGGGTCAATACACCTTTGACGATGTACCCAACAATGATGTGGTATACCGGATTCAGATTCTGAGTCTGAACTATAACAACCTGTACGACAGCAATTTGGATGGCAATTTCAGCGCTGAAGAGTATCTGATCACCGCACAGCCTGAGGTAGAAAATGCCCAGGTGAATGTGCAGATGGCGTTTGCTCCGGATCAGTATCAGCAGCAGATCCTGGTGGACACCACGCTGATCCATCCGGACTTCCGTCCCACCGGCGCTACGGCTCAGATCGTTTACCGTGATCTGGATAACACCCATCCCTATGCGGTGATCAGCCAGCATACTGCCGATCCCTATGGTGTGCAAATCGCTATCGATCCCACCAGCGGTGAAGGCGCAGGCTATGAATATATCTGGAATTGGCACACCACAGGTGGTGTGTATGAGTACCAGGCCCAGGCCTTTAAGTTCTACGGCAACAACGTAGAAGGCGCATATATGCAGGATGGTACGCTGTATAATGAGAATCGTCCCTTCACGGTGCAGTATGGCCCTGCCAATAACTATCTGCGGCAGGAAGCCCAGCAGGGTGTCCCTCTGGAGATGACCTTGATTCCCAATGAATATCCGGTGATCCTGGATCTGAATTTGGATGGCGATCCCTATGCCGTGGTTTACGGTCTGGAAGAATTCCTGGTGGAGTCCACCGGCAAGGAAACCTATGCCTTTATGCACACATGGAGTTACACCGAGCAGTTCAATGCTTACCCCTATCGAGAGGGTTATGTGTTCGAGGGCTGGGAAAGCAACAGCGATGATGCGTACACGCTGGAAGATGGTACCATTTATGTGGGTAACACCCTGGCAAAGAGCGTGACGCTCACTGCCCGGTGGAAGAAAGCCACCGGTACGGATTATACCATCCGTCACCTGGAGCTGAACACCGACAAGGTGCTCTCCGGCGCGCAAGTGATCAGCGGTGCTGCCTGGGGACAGAAGATCGTGGCAGCGGTTGAGGCTGCACAGATCGACGGCTATGTCTATGCCGGCGCTGCGGTTGGCGGTGAGTATTATCACAAGGCCGACAATCCTTATATGTATATTTCTGACGATCCCACGGAAAATGTGATGGTGATCTACTATCTGCCCGACGGATCGGATGGCTATACCGAGCAGGTAGAAAGCAACCTGACAGCGGATAAGACGGCTATTTTGGAAAACAACGGTACGTATACCATTACCCTGGAAGCTTATACCAAGGATAACCCCATTACCACCCTGATCCAGCAAAACACCCCCATGGATATTGTGATGGTTATGGACCAGTCCGGTTCTATTAAGGCCGGCGGCTATCTGGATGAGATCCAGGAATCCGCCAAGAACTTTGTGGAGCTGATCGCTGCCCATGGTAAAGCCAATGAGGTGGATCACCGAATCGGCATCGTGGGTTATGCGGACGATGGCGCCAGCTATTGGCTCAATACCGGCGTGTTTGATTCCAGTGGCCAGTTCCATAAATATAGTGTAACCGGCTTTGATTACACCGAGCATACAGGCCCGGTGGATCCCGACGGCACGTATTACACCTATGACAACGGTAAATATCAGCTGCTGACCTATTATGAAACCTATTACCACTTGATCACCGAGGAAAAAGCTCGCCAGGAGCTGGTCAGCGGCAATCAGATCTTCGGCTATGTGGATGGACAGTTTATCCAGCTGACCAGAAACACCAGTGGTCTGTGGCTCTATGGTGATAAGCAGCTATACTCCAACACCCAGTTCTTTACCTATCATGAGCAGGTGTGGACACATCGAGATGGTATCGAGCCCCGTGAGATCCATGGCTATATGGACGATAACGGTATTATTTCCGAAGCAGGTCACGGCGGTATTTACACCCGTAAGGAAAGCACAGCTACCAACCCGGATCAAAGCATTTACCAGGAGGCACTGGTGCCTGTTTCTAACGGCGTCGATGGCTCCGGTCGAGTGAATCCCGGTTTGATCAATGCAACCCAGAACCTGGCTTCCGGCGGTGAGACCTTTATCCAGTACGGTATTGAATTGGGCAACCGCATCTTTGCGGCGAACCCCTTGGATACAGAGGAAGGCCGTATCCGTGTTATGGTCATGTTTACCGACGGTATGCCCGGTGACCACACCTTCTTCAACGAAGAAGAAGCCAATGCAGCTATCGCCCAAGCCTATGTTACCAAAAATACCCATGGCGCATATGTGTACACCATTGGCCTGTATCCCAGCGCCGGTGTGACCGCAAGCGATAACCGAAGCTTCTTCATGCATGCGGTGTCTTCCAACTATCCCAAGGCCAAGAGCATGGATGATGCCTGGGTCGAAGCGGAGTATGTTCCTGTGGCACAAGGTTCTGTTTTCCATGCCTGTTATTATGTCAAAGTAGGCGACACCTACTATATGCTGACACGAAAGCAGTCTTATAGCAACGGTACATATATGTTCAACTGGGGCTATGAGAGTCCCACAGGCAGAGTGATTGTTGCCTCCTGTCCTATGAATCAGTCCATTCTCGTTGGTGCCAACGGTATGGTGGGCGATTACGTGATCTATGACAAGGTGGGTTACGAGTACAAGGCAACGGCAAACAGCGGTTACTATGCCACCACCGACAACGAATATGCTCTGAAGAGTTACTTTGCCCACGTGGTGGAGGAGATCACCACCAAGATCACCCAGGACATTATTCTGCATGAAGATACCATCTTCCGGGATGTTATGGGTCAGGGTCTGAGACTGGTTCCCGGCACAAAGATCACTGCCTACAAGATCCCCGGTGTCTACAACGAGACCGATGGATCTATTACCTGGATGGATACCAGAGAGCAGGTTGCCCAGGTGATCGTGGGGGACAACAGCGCAGATGTGATCTACTCTAAGGAAGTGACTTCCATTGACTATGTACAGGAAGATGGCAGTGTTGTTACCAAAGAAAATGTACCTTATCTGACGGTGTACAATCTGCAGTCTGCCAATGCCACCAATCCCGATGGAAGTGGTTACCACCCCCACACCGTGGATATTACCGGTTACGATTTTGAAAACTGGTATATCAGTGATAAGCATACCGCGGGCTTCAAGATGGAGGTCACCATTGAACAGGTGGAAGCTACCGATGAAGTGCGTTGGGGTCGCGCCAGCTATACCAACCACGAGGCATCCGGTATATGGCTGCCTCAGGATGCCAACGGCCAGCGTGAGATGCTGCTGCCCTTCGAGCAGCCCACAACGGTGTTCGTAGAAAGAACCTACGTGCTGGACTACGGCAAGGAGTTTACTCTGGCAGGCTGGTACTTCGATGATGAAGAGGGCCAGAAGGCCGATGCGATCCATGTGGATTGCAACATCGAAAACGGCATGAACTGGTTTGATCCCGAGAACCCCACTACCACCAATCAGCTGACAGTAGCTGATGGACAGATCGATTACGGCAATACCCAGTACGGCAATGTCCAGGTCAAAAATGGCCAGGTCACCTATAGTCCCGTTACCATGAACTGGGGCGGTTATGATCAGTTCTTTGTGTTCGGTAATACCTGGCGCAAGACCGTCTTGGCGCAGGATGCCAACGAAAACGGCAATCTGTGGAACAAGGTCACCGTGATCCCTGCCAATAACATCTACTATGAGGATTCCTTCTGCACCACCGAGGAGCGTTCTGCTACCCAGAACGCTATCAGCGGCTTCACCTTCACCGGTTCCTGGTCTACGGTCAATTCCGGTAATGTGGGTGAAAATGTGGAGATCCCCGAGCATCAGGAGAGCAACCCCTATGGCGATGTCCATGGCTGGACGGACTCCCTGGAAGATGATCTGACCTTTACCGATGGTCAGAGCCATTTCACCAATGCCATGGGCGCATCCGTAGAATTCACCTTCACCGGTACCGGTGTGGATGTGTACACCGTGACCAATGCCCAGTCCGGTATGGTCGTGGCTATGCTGAAGCGCCATCAGGATAACGGCAGCGTGCAGATGGTCAAGAGCATTGCCGTGGATAACCTGGCGGTCTCCGGTGAGTACTACCACATTCCTACGGTTTCCTTCATGGACTTGACCTACGGCACTTATACGGTGCAGCTGATCGCCACTAAGGCTTCTGCCTCCGTGGATTACGATCGCTATGAGTACTATCTGGACGGCGTGCGGATCTATAACCCCCTGGGCAGCACCACCAATTATGCCGGTGATGTTGTGAAGGATGCCTATGGTCTGGAAAATAACGCGGTCTTTACAGAGGTTCGTGATATTCTGCTGGATTACAAGGACTTCAACGTGAATCTGCCCGATGGCCAGGACGGCAAGATGGGCGCAGTCTTTATTGACTGGATCCAGGAAGGCCAGGGAACCGGCAACGATTCCGTGGGCGAGGGTGTTCCCACCTATGAGGTTGGCACTTTCGAAACCTACGGTCCTAAGAACGAAGTCTATCTCAGCGCCGGCCAGGCCATCGTGCTGAAGGTGGATGAAGCCAATACTTATTATCTGGGCATGAAGAGTTTGACCGGTGATAAGGTTACGGTGAATGTCAGCGGCATTACCGGCGATCCTACTACCATCGAGCTGTCTCATACCACAGATATGTACTATCAGATCAAGCCCGTGGATGGATACATTGTGATCCAGAACGGCAACCAGGATGAAGCCATCCTGTCCATTACCAAACTGCGCACCACCAATTTGTACCAGGTTGTTGAAAACGGCGGTGTGGAATTGGTGGCAGCCCAGGAGGCTGTGGACATGATGACCAGATTCACCAAGTTGATGCGGGAAAGACCCCAGCAAGAGCCGGAACAGGTTCAACCGGAAGCTCCGGAAGAGACCAGACCCTCGCCCCAGCAGCAGGCAGAAGCTAACCTGCTGTTTGCAAAACAGTTGCTGGAGGCAGTCCGTGAGTGGATGAAAAATCAAGAAGGAGGAGAGTTGGCATGAAAGCAAATTATATGAAACCCCTGCTGTCCATAGAAATGTTCTCGGCGTCCCAATCCGGGGCTCGGGATTGTGCGGACAATATCCCCCAGAGCCAACTTACCTTCAATGATATTGCCACCTGCGTCTGGGATCTGGGTGGAGGCCACAAGGTATTTATGGCAAACCACAACTGTACCATTGACGGTGAGGCCATGGGCTTTGCCTGCTACAACAACCCCAGCGAAGGAAACTATATTTTCCGATCCTAAACACCTTACCCCCGCAGATGAAAATCTGCGGGGGTGTATGGAAGGCTTATGAAAACTTATGATCTAGAACTGGTGGGACTGCGTGTGGTTCTGCACACGCCCGACCCCATTACCATTGGGGATAATTTACGTCCCTTCCTGTGTCAGCCACATTCCGTGTGGGATTTTATCATTACTGTGCAGTACCGGGATGCATTGCCGGAAGCCCCTGAGGGCGGAATTTGGCGAGGCCCGGAATATTTTACTTATGAGAAAGGGAAGTTACGGGTATTCCATTGCTACGCTCCCGGCAAAGATGCCTATGCTATGACCCGTTATGATGAACAGGGCAATGTCTTTTTGGATGTACTGCCCGGACAGGCTAGCTGCGTGTCCGGCAGCGAAGGGATATTGAACCGAATTGGTTTGGAAACTCTGCTGCTGCAGCATGGTAGTTTGCTGCTGCATGCTTCATGGATTATATATCAAGGAAAGGGCATTGCCTTTGCAGGCTCTTCCGGGGTGGGCAAGTCCACCCAAGCCCGGCTGTGGCAAGAATATTTGCAGGCGGAGATCGCCAATGGTGACAGAGTGGCTTTGCGCAAGCCCGATGACCATTGGTTCGCCTACGGATCGCCCTATGCCGGGACATCCGGTATTTATACCAATTGTCATGCGCCTTTGACCGCCATCGTTCTGTTGGAGCAGGGACAGGAAAATCAGCTGTGTCAGATGACCCCTGCCCAGGCGCTGCCTCGCATCTACCCGGAGCTGAGTATTCACCGCTGGGATAGACATTTTACAGAGAAAGCCATGGATCTGTGCCTGGATTTGCTGGGCGCAGTACCTGTTTATAAACTGACCTGCCGACCGGATGAAGGCGCAGTGCAGTTGCTCAAGAAAGGACTTTTGCTATGATCGGAATGCCGGTAGAGCCCCGTGTAACAGAATATCTGTACCGGAAAGCTACAGCTGCCGGCGTACCCTTAAGTGGCACCTTTGAGCTGACCCCGGTGTGCAATATGGATTGCAAAATGTGCTATGTGCGCTTGTCCCGACAGGAGCAGGAGCGCAGGGGCGCGTTACTGGATGCCGACCAGTGGCTGCAATTGGGACAGCAGGCGAAGGATGCCGGTATGCTGTATTTACTGCTGACCGGCGGCGAACCCTTTTTGCATCCCCAAATACAGCAAATTATAGAAGGCCTGCATCAAATGGGACTTCTGATTTCTATCAATACCAACGGTACGCTGCTGGATGAAAAAACCATAGCATGGCTGCAAAACTGTCCCCCAGTACGGCTGAATCTGAGTATATACGGTGCCAGCAATGAGACTTATGACCGTCTTTGTGGTAACCCCAAGGGCTTTACCCAGCTGACCAACGCGGTTGATTCCTTGCAAAAGGCAGGCTTGGATGTAAAGTTAAATTGCAGCCTGACCCCGGACAATCAAGATGATCTGGCGGCGATGGTAGCATTTGCCCGGGACAGACAGCTGCCTATTCAGGTGGCGACCTATATGTTCCCGCCTGTTCGTAAGAACGGGGATCTGGTGGGAGAGAACCATCGGTTTACCCCGGAGGAAGCCGCCTATTATATGGCCTATGCGGATTATTTGACCTTAGGCAAAGAGCGGTTTCTGGCAAGCCTGGATCAAATCCCTCAGCCTGCAGATCCGGAGGATTCTTGTAGGGATCTGGGTGACGGTATTCGTTGCCGTGCAGGTAAATGCAGCTTCTGGGTGACTTGGCAGGGAAAGATTCTGCCCTGTGGTATGTTCCCGGAGAGTCATAGTCGTTGCCTTTTGGAGCAGCCCTTTGCTGCGGCTTGGGATTTGGTGAAAGCGGATACCGCAACCATTCGCCTGCCTGCCGGCTGTGCTGGTTGTGCCGCCAAGGATCTGTGCCATGCCTGTGCGGCTATGGTGCTGACAGAAAGCGGATGTTTCGACAAAGTTCCGGCATACCGCTGCCAAATGATGCACGCTTATCATGCGCAAAGAAATCGGGTAAAGGAGGAAATGCTGTGAAAAAATCCAATATGATCAAGATAGTCGTGGGTATTCTTTGCATTGTCTTAGTGGTAACTGTGGCTGTGGTCGCTGTTGTGCTGGATGGTCGCCCCCTGGCACCCATTATCGGTATTTTCCAAACGAATGAGGATGAACCCAAGGAAACCAAACCGGTCACAGATCCTTCTCAGGGGGAAACTCCCTCTGATGAATCTACCCCGGCTGATTCTAACGAAGAAACTGCACCTACAGGATCGGAGACGCTCCAGGAGGAGATTCCGACTGTTGAACCGGAGGGTGGCTCTACTGTGGAAATTCCCGGTGAAGAAGATCCGGAAACCGGCATCACCCAGTTGCAATTTCCTTGCAAGATCCCCGAATATGACCTGGTGATTGAAAAACTGGATGCCTATGGCGGCCTGTTTGTGGAGGATGGCTCCAACGGTCAGGTGGAAAATGTAGCCATGCTCATGATTCACAACCAGGGCGATTTTCCTATTGAATATACCCAGATCAGCGTCCAGGTGGGTCAGGAGCAATTGCTGTTTAACATTACTGCCTTGCCTGCCGGTGAGAAGATCGTTGTGCAGGAGAAATCCGGAAAACCCATGCCTAAGGGCACAGCCTCTGCAGCCAAAGCATTGGTGGTGCAGGGCGCAAATATGGAAATGTCTGAGGAGCTTGTCCGGGTTACAGACAACGGGGATAACACGCTGACCATTCAAAACTTGACCAATAAAACCATCCCCACGGTTCGGGTGTTCTATAAGTACTTTATGGAAGATGAGAACATTTTTGTAGGTGGCATCGCATTTACGCTCCGGATTACCCGACTTGGCCCAGGCGCATCTGCCACCGTACAGCCCTCTCATTATAATAGTATGACCAGCCAGGTGGTTATGGTGCTGACCTACGATTCTGAGGTGTAATATGAAAATACACGGAGAATTTGTGTTGCGTGATATTGTCGATGAGATCGTGGCAGTTCCTGTGGGAGAAACGGCATTGCAGTTTCATGGGATGATCATGCTCAACCAGGTCAGTCGTATCATTTGGCAATGCCTGCAGACAGAAACAGATCTGAGTGCCATCGTCAAAGCAGTAACAGATGCCTTTGATGTTTCTGCCCAAGAGGCAGAAACGGATATTTTGGAGTTTCTCAGTCAGTTGCGTGCGGCGCAGCTGCTGGAAGAGTAAGAATTATGACAGATACAAATAAAACACCACAACAAAATACACAGAACGATCATAAGGAAATTGACATTCGGATTCTGTTTCGGGATGTGCTGCGTAGCCTTCTCAAGCTATGGTGGGTGGTGGCTATGCTGACAGCGGTGACTGCGGCAGCAGCGCTGGTTTATGAAATTTCCACCTACCGTCCTATGTATAAGGCGGAAACTACCTTCACGGTAGAAACCTATAGCGAGCAAAACGGCTATACCTTCTACTATGATAACAGCACAGCGGCGCAGATGGCTCTGACATTTCCTTATTTGTTGGACAGCGATCTGCTGCTGGAACGAGTGAAGGCGGAATTGGGCGTTGCCGAGCTAAATGGCACACCCCATGCGAAGGTGATTGAAAATTCCAACCTGTTCACCTTGAGTGTTACCAGTCAGGATGCTCAGGCGGCCTATGATATTCTGCAATCGCTGATCAAGCATTATCCGGTGGTGGCAGAGTATGTGATCGGCAAAACCCAGCTGAATATGATCTCTTACCCGGAGTTTCCGTCCTTGCCCTACAACAGAACCCAATATTTGGTATATGCCCGAAATGGCGCGTTAATTGGCCTGTTTCTGGGCTTGGCTTTAGTTTGTCTTTATGCCTTCATGCGGAACACCATCCGTACGGAAACGGATATCTCTGAAAAACTCAGTAGCCGCTGTCTTGGCGTGATTCCGGTATCACGCAGAAAGAGAAAACACAAGGATGTGCCATTGTCTGTGCGCAGTAACCATGTAGGCACAGCCTTCCGGGAGAGCTTCCGTGGTTTGGCCTTGCAGACTTTGGACGAAATGGAAGATCGACAGGTGTTGATGGTGGTTTCCACCACCGCTGAGGAAGGTACCAGCACCGTTGCCCGGAATCTGGCGGAGACGCTGGCAGATCAGGGCAAGCGTGTGGTGTTGGTGGATTGCCATTTTGCCAAGATTACGGCAGACATCACCGCGCTGGAGAACGCATTTACAGAGGATAAGCTTTGCGTTGTGCGTGGCGCAATGACGCAGAAAGATCAAAAACTGACTGAGCTGATCCGGAAGGCAAAGGCATGTGCCGATTTTGTGATTCTGGATGCCCCTCCTTGTCAATCCTTGGATCAGGTTACCCCGGTGGCAGAACTAGCAGAGGCCATTTTGTATGTGATTCGCCAGGATCACTGCCAGCTGCCCCATATCATGAACAGCTTTTTGGATCTGGATCATTTTGATGCCCGGATCATTGGCTGTGTCTTGACCGGTGTGCGCCACGGCATTACCGGCTACGGCTATGGCTACGGTTATGGCTATGGCTATGGTTACGGCTACGGTTATGGCTATGGTTATGGCTACGGTCACTATGGCTACGGCGATGAAAAAGAGGACGAATTTGTTTCAGATGAAGAGAGAGAAGCATGAAACTTTGTGATCTGCACACCCATGTTCTGCCTGGTGTAGACGATGGGGCGAAGACAATGGAATATGCCCTGCAAATGCTGGAAAATGCTGTTGCCAGCGATGTGGAATTGCTGGCAGTGACCCCCCATTGCAATGGTGCGTTTCCTCTGGGGAATTTTTTGGATTCCCAGCTTCTGGATCGGTTCGCTCAGCTGAAGGAGGCTGCAAGTGGGTTGCCCATTGCGTTGGTGTTGGGTGCGGAGGTGGCAGTTACGGCGCAATTGCCCCAGCTGTTAGCCCAGGGGAAGCTGCCCACCATCCATGGCGGCAGGTATCTGCTGACCGAGTTTGGTTACCAAACCCAGGAAGCAGAATTTGTTCCCATGCTGCAAAATATTTTGGACTTGGGATATATTCCTTTGATTGCCCATCCGGAGCGGTACCATGCTGTGTGCAGGAATCCCCATTTGGTTGGTCAGTGGCTGGATATGGGTTGCCATGTGCAACTGACCGGTGGCAGCATCCTGGGCACTTACGGCAGAACTGTCCGCCAAACGGCCGGATGGTTGCTGAAAAATGGTATGGTGGCCTGCATTGCCAGCGATGCGCATAATTTGAACCAGCGAAGCAATTATCTGCAGGATGTTTGCGACCATCTGACGGTGCAGTATTCCAAACAATATGCCAGAAGTTTGATGTATCACAATCCTGCGAAAATTTGCCATAACGAAACACTATAGAATGGAGGTGTCCTATGCGTTTTCTGCGTTTGACAGCAATCGTTGTGCTGATCCTGAGTATTGTCTATGCCCTTTGGGCAAATAACCGCTATTACAGCGGCGTCAATACGGATCATCCCAAAATCGTGAATACGGTAGAGCAGCTGCAAATCAGCGTGGAAGATCCCCCGGAGGCGCTGCTTCAGGGCTTGTCTGCCTGGGATGCCACAGACGGGGATCTGACGGCGAACATTATGGTTGCCTCTGTGTCCCATTTTATTGCACCGGGAATGGTGAATGTCAAATATGTAGTGTTTGACAGCTATAACAATTCTGCAACTCTCACCCGTCGGGTGCAGTATACCGATTATGTAGCACCGGCATTTTCTATGGATAAAACACCGGTCTATGTGGTGGGTACGACCTGTGATTTGCTGGAGCATATTCAGGTGACAGATTGCCTGGACGGGGACATCTCCGACCGGGTTCGTGTCATTTCCAATATGGTCAACAATTTCTCTGCGGGCAATTACCCGGTGGTGCTGGAAGTTTCCAATTCCTGCGGAGATACGGCACAGATGACGGTCTGGGTTACTTACCAAAATGCCGAGAATACGGCTGTCATTAACCTACATCAGTATGTGAAATATGTCCCCCAGGGCGAAACCTTCGATCCCCGTGGGTTGATCACTTCTGTCACCAATCAAAACGGAGAACCGCTGGATCAGAGCCAGGTAGAGGTAATGGGTAATGTGGATCTGGATACTCCCGGTTCTTATCAGCTGATTTTTAAGTACAATGACGGCACGCTGACCGGTCAAAGCACCCTTGCGGTGATCGTCACAGAAAGGTAGGTCACCATGGAAGAAAGATCTTTCCGGTTTGATGAGATCAATTTTCATGGTCTGATCACCCTGTTAATTAAAAATTTATGGGTCGTTGTGGCCTTTTGTATCAGCGCACTGCTGGTCTATACTTCCACCGCCCGATTAAACTATACACCTGTTTATACTTCAGAGGCGGTTTTTATGGTGGGCGCTAAGGATAGCACCAGTGCCTATAATTCCTTAACCACTACCCAAAGCATGGCTACGGTTTTTGTGGAGGTGTTCCAAAGCAATGTGCTGCGGGAGAAGATCCAGGATCAAATGCCGGAAACCACTTTCACCGGCACGATCAACACCAGGACCATTCCGGAAACCAATCTGCTGGTGGTCACTGTGACCTCGGAAGAGCCGGATATTTCCTTCCGTGCCATGCATATCTTGCTGGAAAATTATGAAAGCATCTCCGATTACCTGTTTTCCAACGCACAGCTGGAGGTCATAAAAGACCCGGTCGTGCCTACGAGACCTGCCAATCCGCTGAATGTGCAGGGGAAATATCCGCTGGTATTGATGCTTGCAGCGGTGCTTAGCATATCAGGAATTGTGATGATTTATGTACTGCGGGATACGGTAAAAACCCCCAAGGCTGCCAGAAGAAAGCTGGATGCTCGCTTGCTGCGTACCATCGACCACGAGGAGAAGAACAAGACGCTCCGGGCAAAGCTGCAGCGGAAAAACACAGCGCCTCTGATTGCCAATTCCTTGATCAGCAAGGCATTTATGGAGGGAAATTTAAGCTTGTGTTCTGCGGTGGAATACCGTGTCCGCAAAAAAGGTTTACAAGTCATTATGATTACCAGCGTAGGCGAAAATGAAGGTAAATCCACAGTGGCCGCAAACCTGGCGCTGGCTATGGCAGCGAAAAATAAGCGTGTTGTACTGCTGGACTGTGACTTCCGGAAGCCGGCTTTGCATAAGATTCTGGAAATCCATCAGCCACATGACCGAGATCTGACAGCATACCTGCTGCAAGAAGGTGGCGACCTGGAGAACTACCTGGCAGAAAGCAAGAAGTATGGTATTCGGCTGGGCAGCAGCCACAGTTCCGGTAAAAGTATCGTCAAAATACTCAATAACGGAAGACTGCAGAGCCTGCTTCAGCAGCTGCGCAGCCAGGTGGATTATGTGATTGTAGATACACCGCCTATGCTGGCGGCGGCCGATGCGGAAACCATTGCCAAAATGGTGGACACGGCTGTGCTGGTGGCTCGTGCGGACTATATGCCCATAAAATCCATCAATGAAGGTATCGCCCGCTTAAAGAAGGTAACACCGGATCTTTCCGGCGTTGTGCTGAATAATTACCGCACAAAACTATTTTAAAAAATCCCCTAACCAAGCCCGGTATACACCTGGGCTGGGTTAGGGGACTTTCCGTATTTTTGCTTGAAATATCTATTGCGAATCCGCCTGCGTGCGTGTTATAATCATCATAATATAGGATGAGATGTTGCGCCATAATTTATCCCGAAAGAGAACAGGGTAATGGATTCTCATAGGACACCATGTGCGTGGAACGGTAAAAAAGGAGAATATATTATGAACAGAAAAGTGATTTTGATCTCTATTGACGGAATGCGTCCGGACGGCTTGTTGCAGTGCGGCAATCCCTTTGTGGAAGAATTGATGCAAAAGAGTGCCTATACTTTGGAAGGCGCTTCTATGATCCCTTCCGTTACGCTGCCTTGCCATATGTCCATTTTTCACAGCGTGACACCGGAACGACACGGTATGCTTACCAATGACTATGTACCCATGGTGCGGCCTGTGAACAGCCTGTTTCAGCAGATCAACAATGCCGGCGGCAGATCTGCCATGTATTACGGTTGGGAACCCATGCGAGAGGTATCTCGTCCGGGCTGTTTGAAGCATGCTGAATTTATCTGGGCATACTCCGCAGACAACACGGACCGTATGCTCACAGAGTCCGCCTTGACCTATATCAAAAAACAGAAGCCGGACTTTGTGTTCTTGTACATGGTGGAGACCGATGAAAAGGGCGGTCACGACAATGGCTGGATGTCTGAAAAGTATCTGCAGTGCATCCACGATGCCATTGATAATGTGAAGAAGGTTGCGGAAGAAGCCGGTGACGAGTACACCATCATCATCACAGCGGATCATGGCGGGCATGACCGCAGCCACGGTACCCAAATGCCAGAGGATATGTCCATCCCCATGTTCTTTATGGGTCCGGATTTCAAACCCGGTAAGAAGCTGTCCGGTGTGAGCCTTTTGGACATTGCTCCTACCATTGCGGATATTATGGACGTTCCTGTTCCCAGAGAGTGGGAAGGAAGATCTATCGCAGAAAAGATGGAGAAATAAAGTCAGGATCATCAGCCCCAATAGGGCAAAGACGAAAGATAGCAGTGGCTTGACAGTCTATGTTATAATTGGGGTAGAGATTGCAGTGTTCATCATGATCCTGGTCAAGAAAAAGAAAGCTGAAAAGAATAAGTAATCCAAAGGCGGGCGGTTTTTCCGCTCGCCTTAAATGAAAGGGAAGGAAAGACTCGCTATGAAAATCGATAAAGCTGTAAGTATTCCTTTGGTGACCCATGATCCGTTTTTCTCCATATGGTCAAGCGCGGATAAATTGTATGAGGCAACCCCCACCCATTGGTGCGGTGCAAACCAAACCCTCAAGGGTGTAATTACCGTTGATGGCAAGCGGTACATCTTCCTGGGCAAGGATGGCATGATGCAGCATTTGAACCAATGCTATATCAATCTGACCGCAACCGCCACAGAATATGTGTTTGAAAATGATGCGGTGCGCCTGACCTGCCGTTTTACATCCCCTCTGTTGCTGGATGATATGGTGTTGGTGTCTCGTCCCTGTACTTATGTGGATTTTGCGGTGGAGAAAAAGAATGCACAAAATGTGATTATCGATTTCTCCGTTGGCGCAGATGTGGTACGTCGTGGACATGACCCTCTGGTAGGCTTCGAGGGCACACGGGAGGATTATCACTACAGCTATATGGGTCGTGCCATTCAGCAGCCCTTAAGCGGCAGTGACGACGGTGTTGCCATCGATTGGGGCTATGCTTATGTGGCCAGCCCGGAAGAACAGACAAAGTGTTGGTATGTCAAAAATAAAGAGAGACTGCATGTGCAGATGGACCTTTCCCAGCGGGACAGCGCCAGCTTTGTGTTTGCCTATGATGATTTGCTTTCCATCAATTATTTTGGACAGTGGAGAAAAGCCTACTGGACCAATACATACGCAACCATTTTGGATGCCATCGGTGCAGCCATTGCGGACAAAGCAGAAACTTTGCAAAAGGCCGCCCGGTTGGACGAGGAAATGGAAAGAAAGGCTTATGAGATCGGCGGCGAGTCCTATGCCTATCTGTGTAATCTGAGCTACCGACAGGCCATTGCTGCCCATAAGCTGATTACGGACGACGAGGGCAATGTGCTGTTCCTGTCTAAGGAAAATGCATCCAACGGCTGTATTGGCACGGTGGATGTGAGCTATCCCTCTGTGCCTCTGTTTATGCTGTATGATCCGGAATATGTCAAGGGTATGATGCGTCCCATCTTTCAGTTCGCAGCTTGCGATGTGTGGGAATATGATTATGCGCCCCATGACGTGGGAAGGTACCCCTATGCTTGGGGACAGGTGTACGCTTACAAGGAGAATTTCGGCAGCGAAGCTACGGAATTGAAACTGTGGGAGTCCGGCAGATCCGGAGTGTTCCCTCCCTTCTATATGTATCCGGCAGGCAGCGGCATTTATAATGACCGCTATCAGATGCCCGTGGAAGAATGCGGCAATATGCTGATTATGGTGGCGGCTGTATGCAAGGCAGATCAAAATGCCGAGTTTGCAAAGCCCCATTGGGAAGTGTTGAAACGCTGGAAAAACTACCTGGTTACCTATGGTTCTGATCCCGGCGACCAGCTATGTACCGATGATTTTGCCGGCCATTTGGAACATAATGTTAACCTGTCCGTGAAGGCGATCATGGGTATTGAAGCCTATGCAAGCCTGGCAGAAATGCTGGGTGAGGACGAGGAAGCCCGGAAGCATCATAAGCTGGCAAAGGAAATGGCGGCGGATTGGGAAGCAAGAGCCTATGCCGGTGACCATTACGCTTTGGCCTTTGGCAAACCGGACAGCTGGAGCTTGAAATACAATCTGGTCTGGGATAAGATCTGGGGCAGCAATCTGTTTTCTCAGGAGGTTTACCAGAAAGAACTGGCATATTACCTGGAGAAAAACATGGAATATGGTGTGCCGCTGGATAACAGAGATTACTATGCTAAGAGTGACTGGATCTTGTGGTGTGCTGCCATGGCAGAGAATAAGGAACAGGCCGAGCAGCTGATTAAGCCCGTAGCCCATTATGCCAAGAATTCTCCCTCCAGAGTACCCTTTGCGGATTGGTATCAGGCAAATGAGGGCATCAATTGTATGTTTATTGCCAGAACTGTGCAAGGCGGCATTTTCATGCCCATGCTCTTACATTAAAAACAAGAACAAGGGGGATATCCGTTATGTATAAGCAAAAAATCGGTATTTCCGTAGGTTATCATTACGCCATGCCCACCCCGGATGTGATCAAAATGCTGAAAAACATAGGCTTTGATGCCATTTCCGTGGAATGGAGCACTGGCCCGGAACTGGCAGAGGCTATCGAAACGGCAAGGGAATCCGGCATGATCGTGGAATCTCTGCACGCACCTTTCTGGAATGCGGCCAAAATGTGGAGTGCGGATGAAGCCGTTGGCGATCCGGCAGAAGAGGAGCTTCTGCGCGCATTGGAGGACTGCAAAACCTGGAACATCCCCATTATGGTGGTGCATACCTGGATCGGCTTTGAATACGAATTCGATGCCAGTGCATTGTATTTCAAACACTTTGACGCGCTGGTAGCCAAGGCGGAAGCATATGGCATCACCATTGCCTTTGAAAATGTGGAGGGTGAAGAATATTTGGCAGCAATCATGGAACGCTATGCGGACAAGGATATCGTTGGTTTCTGCTGGGATTCGGGACATGAAATGTGCTTTAACCGATCCCAGGATCTCCTTGCCAAGTATGGTGACCGCCTGGTGATGACCCATTTGAATGATAACCTGGGCATCAGCCGCTTTGATGGAACGCTGTTCTGGAAGGATGATCTGCATCTGCTGCCTTACGACGGTGTGGCTGATTGGGATGATAATGTACAGCGGCTGGCAAAAGTCCGTCCTCTGGATATTCTGAATTTCGAGTTGATCATCAACTCGAAACCGGATCGACACGAAAATGACCAGTACCAGCAAATGCCTTTGGAATTGTACTTTACAGAAGTGTATAAGCGCGCCTGCAAGATCGCTTATCGCTATGCCAAGGCGAAGGTGCGCTAAGGGTATTGCTGCTACAGGTATGTTTTGAAAGGAAGAAAATATGCATTACAGATTTTTACGGTTTCCCGGTGGCAAAGCGAAAGCCGTGACCTTCAGCTATGACGATGGTTGCCGCCACGATATTCGCTTGGCAAACACCCTGACTGCGCATAAAATTCGGTGTACCTTTAACATCAACAGCGGATTTTTTGGCAAGGATGAGAATGGTTGGTATCTGACGGCGGATGAGGTTCGCCAGCATATTGTGGATGCCGGTCACGAGATCGCAGTTCACGGCAAGATGCACATGGCACCAGGCTTAAGCCGCCCTCTGGATTGTATTCAGGATATGCTGAATTGCCGACTGGAACTGGAAAAGATCTACGACCGCATTATCCGTGGCATGGCTTATCCCGACAGCGGTATTACCAACCTACAAAATGAAGCCAGTTATGACAATATCCGCCGCTATCTGCAGGATCTGGGCATTGTCTATGCCAGAACTCTGGGTGGTGATAACGATCTGTTCCGCTTGCCCTCTGATTGGATGGCATGGATGCCCACTGCACACCATGTAAACAGCAAGGTGATGGAGTATGCGGATAAGTTCCTTTCCATCGATCCGGATCAGGAAAAACTGTACTACCCCAACCGCTATCCCAGATTGTTCTATCTGTGGGGACACAGCTTTGAGTTTGAGAACAATAAGAATTGGGATCTGCCGGATGCCATTTGTGAGAAATTAGGTGGACACGAGGATATTTGGTATGCCACCAATATGGAGATCTATGAGTACGTCCAGGCCTACAATGCGCTGGTATATAGCGCCGATGGTCAAAAGGTGTACAATCCGACCTTGATGACCGTATGGTTCCGTACCGATGCGAAGGTATATTCCATTGCCCCCGGACAGACCCTGGATCTTACAAAAGTGTAAAAACACTTTACGAAAGACACGATACATTTACCGCCCCCATGATTTCCAAGAAATTGGAAATCATGGGGGCGTTTTTAGGTGGGCTTAGAATTTTCCGGGGCTGGTGCCGAATTTGCGACGGAACAGCCGATAGAAGAAAGAAATATTGTTAAAACCGCTTTGACGGGCAGCTTCTTCTGCGCTGTATTCGCCACTGATCAGCAGCATTTTCGCATAACGCAGGCGCAGATCGTTGCGATATTCAATAGGAGAAATACCCACATAATCCCGGAAGGATCGGCGAAAACCGGAGGTGCTCATGCCGCATAGATTGGCATAAAAATCCACATTTACATCCACGGTGGGATGCTTTTCAATATACGCAATGGCCGGTTGCAAGCGGCGATACTTTTTGGCAATGGTCGGAGGGTTTCTGAGCAGGATATCCAAAAGCTCGTAGACCCGGGCGGCGCATTGCAGAGAGTTCATGGGCACTCGTTGATTGTGAAAGCCCTTGAATATCCGCTGGGTATCTCCGGACAGAATGGTGACTGTCTGGGGCAGCTGCAGCGTACTTTCTGGGGAAAGATCAAAGTTCAGAACAGCCACCACGGTTTCCTCGGCAGGGTAGATGCAGATATATCGGCAGTGCTTGGGTATATATACGATCTGCCCGGCATAGATGTGCATGGTCGAGCCATCCTGGGGGAATTCACATTGGATCTGACCCTTTAACAGGTGAATAAAGCCATAGAACATGCGTCCTCCTGCATGGGAAAAACGCATAGGTTCTGTATGGGTTACGGTGTGACCCTGGGCAAGACGAAGGTAATAGCTTAGCTCTTCACTAACGATATTATGTTTCATGGTGGACTCCTAAATGATCAAATCGTACAATAAATAATCAATGTGGACATTGTTTTAGTGGGGGATATATGCTAAAATTTATCATGAAGATATATAAATGTCAACGGATCAGATTGTAAAATTATGGTGATTTTATAATTACAGACCGATTTTTCTGGGATATTTTGAAATTATTTCCGGATATACAAGAAAATAATCGTTTAGAACAGCAATTTGATCGGCAAAACAACAATGGATGACAAGGAGGAAAAATGGCGATGCATTCAATTTTGAAAAGTCCTCTGGGAAAAGAACTTTACGAAAAATATGCAAAGAATTTGCCCATCATCGACTACCACAATCATTTGTGTGTGGAAGATATTCTCAGCGACCGGGTTTTTGAAAACATCACCCAGCTTTGGATCGCTGTAGATCCCTATAAGCATCGGGCTATGCGCATTTTGGGTGTGCCGGAGCATTATATTACCGGCAGCGCTACGGATTTTGAAAAATTCGAAAAGTGGTACGGCTGTCTGCCCCGGCTGGCCGGCAATCCGCTGTACGATTGGTCTTGCATGGAGTTCCAGGCTCTCTTTGATATGGCGTTAGAACCCTTTACTGCGCCTGCTGTGCAGGTCTATGGGCAGGTCAACGAGAAGCTGAAAAACCTTTCTGCGAAGAAGATTCTTGCAAGATTTAACATTGCATATAGCGCACCCTGCGCGACCCTGACCGATGACCTTTCCGTATTTGACGGTTTGGAGGGCATTTGCCCCTCTCTGCGTGGAGATACGGTGGTTGCGGCGGATGAGAAATTTCTGCAGCAGCTGGGTCAGATCACCGATCTGGCAGCGTTCTGGCAGGCGGTAGAAAAGCGGATCGTGGCATTTACCCAGGTCGGTTGCCGATTCGCTGACCATGCCTTGGATCATGGCTTTGCCTATGTGGCAGAGGACGGTAAAAACGAAGGCCGTTTTTGTAAGATCCTGGCAGGGGAGACGCTACCTGGCGAAGAAAAGCTTGCCTTGGAATCCCATATCCTGCGAGGCTTGGGTAGCCTGTATGCCAAGCATGGCATGACCATGCAGCTGCATATCGGTGCAAAGCGCACTACCAGTACCCGGCTTCGAAAGGTTGCCGGTCCTGTCGGTGGCTATGCCGGTATTGGCAGCTGTGTGGATGTGGGGGCTTTGACCAATTTGCTCGATGATATCGAGCGGGCTGGTGGCTTGCCGAAAACCATTCTGTTTACCCTGAATCCTGCAGACAATGCGGTGATGTCCATTCTGTCCGGCTCTTACAGCGCAGACGGTGTGGAAAGTATTGTTACCCAAGGACCTGCCTGGTGGTGGTGCGACCATGCCCAGGGTATGCGTCAAATGCTGGATCACATGAGCGTATATAGCGTTCTGTCCACATTTATTGGTATGACCACAGACTCCCGGAGTTTGTTGTCCTTTGTTCGCCATGATTATTTCCGCCAGATCCTGTGTCAATGGATCGCTGAAAAGGTTGAGGGCGGCTACCTGCCCCAAAATGAGGAAATTCTAGGCGACCTCATCACAAGAATGTGCTACACCAACGCAAAAACATATATATAAATTCCAATTTGTCGCTTTGCCTCCCCTGTAGGGGAGGTGCCCCAAAGGGGCGGAGGGGTTTACGGAGATTGAGATCTGCTAACCCCTCAGTCGCTTCGCGACAGCTCCCCTGCAGGGGAGCCTTAAGTGCGATAAATATGAATTTGAAAGAATAAAAGGAGAAGATTTTGATGAATACATATTTTCAAGATAAAGTAGCGGTGGTTACCGGCGCTGGCGGCATGATCTGTTCCCAGGTGTCGCTGGATCTGGCGGCTCTGGGCATTACTGTGGTTCTGGTAGGCCGTACCGCTGAAAAGCTGGAAAAGACCGCAGCAGCCATCCGTGAGCAGGGCGGCAACTGCGCTGTGTATACCTGCGATGTGACCGATGAAAAGGCAATCTATGCTTTGGCAGATGAAGTATATGCCAAGTTCGGCAGAGTGGACTATCTGATCAACGGTGCCGGCGGCAACAATGCCAAGGCACAGCCTGCCATTGTGGCCTTTGATCCCATGGAACTGGACGAGAATCGTCCTGCGGATTTCAAGGGTCTGTACAATATTGACACCGAGGCATTTGAAAGCGTCCTGCGGATCAATACCATGGGTACATTCTATCCTACCATGGCCTTTGCCCGTTTTATGGTGGGTAAGGGCGGCAGTGTCGTGAATTTTGCTTCCATGAATAGCTATTGCCCCTTGACCCGTAACTTCGCCTATGCCATGAGCAAGGCGGCCGTTGTGAATCTGACCCAGGCCATGGCGGCTTATTTTGCCAATGCAGGTATCCGTATCAATGCGGTGGCACCCGGCTTCATCGTCAACGAGCGCAGTAAGCTGATTCTGGGTACGGTGGAAGAGGGCCTGACCAAGCGTGGACAGGATGTGATCAACCACACCCCCATGGGCAATTTCGGCAAGGCGGCTGATATGTCCGGCGCTGTGAAGTGGCTCATTGACGACCGTGCTTCCGGTTTTGTCACCGGCATTACTGTGCCTGTGGACGGCGGTTTCCTGACCTTGAGCGGAGTCTAAGATTATGATTTTATCAGATTATTTTCGTTCTGCACCGGACGCTGCCTGGCAAATTGCCAAGGAATGCGGTGTGGCGCATGGTGTGATCCGCCTGCCGGAGGACAAGGATTTCGACATTACCAGCGATGCCCATTGGGATGCAGTCCATAAGCGGTTCGTGGATTTTGGTGTAAAGCCTGTGATCATCGAGCCTATGCCCAACGAACTCCACGACCATATCAAAGCCGGTGATGAAAAGCGTGACGCGTGCATTGAAAAGGCCATCGGTATGCTGCCGAAAATGGAACGGCTGGGCATTTCTGCTATTTGTTTTAACTGGATGGCACATATTGGCTGGCTGCGTACCCGTTCGGATTATCCGGAGCGTGGGGGCGCAAAGGTGACCGCCTTCCAGATGGATGATTTTACCCCCACCGAGGCTAAGATCACCCATGCCGAGCTGTGGGAGAATTATAAGTATTTCTTAGATGCGATTTTGTCCCATGCAGAAAAACATGGCATCCAGCTGCTGTTGCACCCGGACGATCCCCCTGTGCCTTATTTGGGAGATGTGGGTCGCATTATGATCAACAATGCCAATATCCATAAGGCGATTTTTGATATTCACCCCAGCGACAGTCTGGGTCTGACCCTGTGCCAGGCCAATTTCCATATTATGGGCGAGGATCTGTTCCGGATCGCCCGGGAATATAAGGATAAGATCGGCTTTATCCATTTCCGTAATACCACCTTGATCCCCGGGGGCTTCCGGGAGACCTACCACGACAACGGCGATTTGCCCATGGCAAAGCTGATGCAGCATTATGTGGATCTGGGCATTGATGTGCCTGTCCGGGTGGATCATGTGCCTACCATGGCCAATGAAAATTCCCAATTTGCCGGTTATGATGCCCTTGGCAGATACTTTGCCATCGGCTATCTGAAAGGCATTTTAGAAAGCTGTAAAGTAACCGCTGATTAAATCGTCTGCGGTTATTGGCGGATCTTTTGCCCCAACTTTTCAGTTTGAAAAACTTGAAATACATACAGTATTCCTGCGTTTTCCAAACTTTAATTTGGTGCAAAATCTCTCGCCACTATCACTTGCCGATTTAGTCATCGGTTACTAAAGGAGAATAATTATGCAGTTTAATAACCGTGAAGATATTATTGCTATTACCCCTCTTTGGAAGGGAGAGCGTTTCCCCGATGGTCGCCCCAAGGTGGCAGACAAGTATTTGGATGCCCTGTATAACATGACCTTGGAAGAGCTGTGGAAGCCCATTTTTGTGGCTGGCTATGAGCACCAGTTCATCGCCATGAATCCTCTGCACCCGGAATTCAAGGAGGATGGTTCTGTGAACCGTAAGCTGGTGGGTCGTGCTTTGACCGCCGCTTATGTACCCACCCGTCCGGACTACTATGAGGCATCCTGTAACATTGCCGCCGCTCAGGGCTGGAGTGGCACACCCAATCAGTGGGTGGTGGATAAACTCACCGACCGTGACGTGCTGGTTGTGGATATGTATGACAAGATCTACAAGGGTACATTCCTGGGTGGCAATCTGACCACGGCTATCAAAACCAAGACCAATACCGGCGGTGCTGTGATTTGGGGCGGCATCCGGGATGTGGAGCAGATGAAGAAAGTGCCGGATGTACAGGTGTACTACCGCGGCATCGACCCCACACCCATCCGTGAGTTTGCTATGCTGAGCATGAACGCACCTGTGCGTCTGGGTACAGATCGGGATACTGCCATTTGTCTGCCCGGTGATATTGTGTATGGCTGCAGCGGCGGTGTGCTGTTCATTCCTCCCCATCTGGTGGCGGACGTAGTAGAAGGCGGTGCAAAAACCCAGGTAAAGGATATGTTTGGCTTTGAAATGATCAGCCAGAATAAGTTCACCACCGCACAGATCGACAAGAATACCTGGTCTGAAGAAATGCTGGATCTACTGATGGAATACATCCGTACCGAGCCGGCCGCAGAAGCATTCCGTGATCTGGATTGGAGCAAGGAGTACGATGCCGCCCGCAACGGCGATCCCAACGATACTCAGTCTGCATTGTAAGAGGTAAGTAATGATTCGCATAGATTGCAATAAAATCATAAAAAAACAGCATAATTTCTGGAATCACATTCATTTCCACCCCACCGATGCCATTGAGGATGATTGGGGCAGAAATATTCTGGATCAGGTAGCCGCTGACGGTGTGGCAAAAACCGTGCGTATGTATGCCATGCTGGAGGATATTGTCTCCATGGATGAAAAGGGTAATTTGCAATACGATTACACCGAATGTGATACTCGCATCGATTATTTGCTCTCCAAGGGCTTTAACCTTTTGCTAAGCTATAACTTCATCCCCAAATGCATTGCCATTGATCCGGATGAGGGTACCAGCAATGCCAAGAAAAAACTGCGCTATAAGAATAAAACCATCTGCGCATCGCCTCCCAAGGATTATGCGCTGTGGGATGAGATCTGTTATGAATTTACCCGGCATATTGTAGACCGCTACGGAGAGGAAGAGGTCTCCAAATGGTATCTGCAATGCTTTAACGAGCCTGATATTACTGCATTTTTTATGAAATACGAACCGGATCCCATGGTTCGTGTGGGAGAATACCTGAAGCTGTACCGTGGTTTCTCTAAGGGCATCCGCCGTGTCAGCGAAAAGCTGAAAGCCGGTGGACCTGCTATGGCACACAACGGTATTTTTCTGGTGGAGTTTTTGAAGGCGGTGAAGGCAGAAAATCTGAAAATGGATTATTTCTGCGGTCATTCCTACGGCACAGTTCCCAAAAACCTGAACGACGGCAGCGGCCGCTTCCATGTGATGAACAATTTGAAGAAATTGGAGTTTTATTACCGTTTGCTCAAAACCAGCGGCATGGAAGATATGGAGATCGTCATTGACGAGTGGGGCGCATCCACCCACGGCTTTTTCAACCGGGAGGAATGTCCCATGCTGATGCTTCGGGAGGACAGCCGTTTTGCTGCCTATTTTGGCAAGCTGATCACCAGCCTCACTTTTGGCAGCTTGCCGATTTCTAAGCTGATGATCTGCTTGTCCGGTCAGCATGAAATGGAAGTGGATTTCTCCGGCTTCCGTGGCTTCTTTACGCTCAACGGCATCAAAAAGCCTATTTATAATGCCTATGTATTGAGTGGAAAGCTCCATGAAAATATTCTGGTCAGTGAAAATCCTGTGGCCAACCTGGAGATCCTGCCCACTGCAGACGAGGATGGCAATGTGAGCGTGATGCTCAGCTACGCATCGGAATATTACGATCGTCAATTGCCCGATCTGGCGCAGACATTGACCTTTGAGGGCTTACAGGGGGATTATACGGCGAAGCTGTGGTGTATCGACCAGACCCACACCAATCCCTATACCCGGATGCTGCGTGAGGGGATGCAGGAAGATGGGCTCACAGCAGAACAAATTGCGATTTTGAAGGATGAGGGCTGTTTGAAGCCTGTGTCCTATGGGATCACCGCCAATGGCAGTGCCACCGTGGATGTGGCATGCAGCAACAATGCCTGCCTGTTGGTAGAACTAAGAAAGACGAAGGAATAAATTATGCCAAAATACATTTCTTTTCCTGCCTATTATGACTGCGCACCTTTGGATATTTCCTATGTGTTCGCAGAGGAAAAGCCTGCAGGCAAGCATGGCTTTTTGCAGGCAAAGGGTGATAACTTCTATTTTGAGGACGGCACATTGGTTCGTTTCTGGGGCACAAACCTGAATGCAGGCGCTTGTTTCCCGGAGCATGACTATGCCGAAAAGCTGGCAAAGCGAATCGCTGCCTACGGCTGTAATATGGTGCGTCTGCACCAGGTGGACTCTGAATTCACTACCCCCAATATCTACCAAATGACCAAGGGTCAGCGGCTGGCAACCACAAGAAAGCTTTGTGAAGAGTCCATGGAGCGGATGGACTATCTCATTTACTGCCTGCAGCAGCAGGGTATCTATGTGTACATGGATAATCTGACCTTCCGCAAGTTCAAGCAGGCAGACGGTGTGGAGAACTCTCTGAGTTTGACGGATCGTGCCGCACCCTATTGCCTGTTTAACCGCAAGCTGATCGAATTGCAGAAGGAGTACATGGAGCAGATCTGGAACCATGAGAACCCCTATTTGGGCGGTCAGAAATATAAGGACAATCCCCAGATCGTGCTGACCGATGTGTGTAACGAGGTGGACTTGTTCGGCTGCTTCAACCAGCGCATTGCCGTAGAACCCTATGTGACGGAGTTCCGGGAAATGTACCGTGCCTGGTGCAAGGAAAATGCGCCCGACGAGGATGTGGACGGCGCAGACTTGAACAGCCTTGCCAACGAGACCCTCAATGCCTTTAAGTACAAGGTCTGTGAGGATTACTATAACGAGATGTTTGATTACCTGCACGGCCTGGGTGTCCGTATCCCCATGTGCGGCATCAACTACTCCTGGCGAGATCATCAAAGAAAGGCCGCCCAGCGCATTGGCGACTTTGGCGACTCCCATTTGAATATCCGCTATGTGCGCTGGAATCCCGGCGAGAAATTCTCCCGGAATGTGGGCCTGCATGAGCAGCCCGATTGGGGAACTGTTCGTTCTGTGGCACGCAGACATTTCGGCAAGCCCTTCTTCCATTCGGAATGGGATCTGACTTTCCCCAACAAATACCGCACGGAAAGCCCCATCGTGTATGCGGCCACCGGTCTTTTGCAGAACTGGTCCGGCTACACCATCCATACATACGCATATACCAACTTCCTGCCCCATATGAAGATTCTGGGCAAGGAGCTGAATGCAGAAGCCATCGGCAATACAGGCTATCGTGAGGGTATTTTTGCCACATGGAATGACCCGGCAAAATTCGGTATGTTCTATCATGCTTCGCTGATGACTCGACGTGGGGATGTAAAACCCGGCAACCAGAAGATCACCATTGGGGTGAAGGATCTGGAGATACCTCCCGCACCGAAAAAGCCTGTGAAGGATCTGAGCAAGATCGGCACAGAGCCGGTTTCTGGTTTGAAGCTGTCTAAAAAGAAGGCATTTTTGGCGGCGGCAGAATACACCCAGGTGGGTACTGACTACTGGGGCGATTACGAAAACACCGTGGACGAATACACCCCCATCGTGGACTTGGAGAAGGGTGAGGTCACCTCTGATACCGGTGAACTGTACCGCAGCTGGGAAAAGAAATACGGTGTGGTGGATACCCCTATGTCCAAGGCTGTTTATGGCCGTCTGGGTCAAAACGGTAAGGTGGAATTGCAGGATATGACCGTGACCTGCAAAAACGATTACGCTGTCATTGCTCTGTCCTCTTTGAATAACGAGCTGGACATTGCTCATTCTGATTCTATGCTGCTGACCTGTGTAGGCGATGCCATCAATACGGATATGAAAATGGAGGAGGGTATCCTTCCTGCAGACGGTTACGGTCCTTATATGGAACTGAAGGACCTTGGCAAGCCGCCCATTCTCTGCGAGGTGATCGAGGCGGAAATTGCCATCCGTACAGATCGCCGGGATCTGGTCATCTGGTCCATTGGCCCGGAGGCTACCTTCGTAGGCCGTGTACCCACCAAATATGAGGACGGCTATTTGAAATTCACCTTGGGTGATATAAAAAATGCTTCGATCTACTACCTGATCCAGGCAGAATGAGAATCCCGATACGAAAGGAGAAAACGGTATGAAGAGATTGTTTTCTATTCTGCTTCTTATGAGCTTACTGCTGAGCTTGTTCGGCTGTAAGGATACAGAAGAAACTGCAGAAACAGACATGAATACCCTGCCTGCGTTGCCTGCGCTGGGGGCGTATGATCTTTATGCAGGCTTTGACAGAAAGAACATCACACCTCGAGAGCCCATTGAACTGGGTGGTTACAGTAATGCAGCCAACCGTGTCAGCCAGGCGATCCAGGATGAATTGTTTGTCACATCCATTGCGCTGACAGATGCACAGGGTAATACTGTGATTTTCATGAACTGGGATGGTGTGCGCTCCTACCCTCTGCAACAGGAGACTGTGCGCATGACCCTTGCCCAGGAGACCGGTGTGGATGCCAACAACATTTATATTGGCGCTACCCATTCCCACTCCTGTCCGGATATGAACGAGACATCCGAAGCGCTGGAACGGTATAAGGCCTATGTGGTAGAGCAAGCCATTGCCAGTGCCATAGAGGCTTTGCAGGATCGTCGTCCTGCCAATATGTCTGCCGGTACTATTGAGGCGGAGGGCTTGAATTTCGTGCGTCATTATGCCACCACCTTGGACGATGGCACGGTGACCTACTTTGGCGATAACTTCAATACAGCGGTGTATAATGACACTACGACCCACGCTTCTGAAGCAGACCCCACCATGTTCATGTTGTATTTCGAGATGGCGGAAGGAAAGCCCATGTGTCTGATCAACTGGCGTGCCCATCCCCATTTCACCGGCGGTACTTCCCAATACAATGTGTCCTCCGACTGGGTCGGTGCGTTCCGGGATGCTTTTGAGTATCAGACCGGTGTGGATATGCTGTATTTTAACGGCGCAGCCGGTAATATCAACGAAAAGAGCAGACTTTCCAAGGAAAATCAGACCACGGATTATAAAGTACACGGTAAGCTGTTGGCAGACTATGCCATTTCTCTGCTGAATACGAACCTGGAAGCTGTCCAGGTGGATCAGATTCAAACAAAGCAAACCATTTTCCAGGGGCGGGTCAACCATGCCCAGGATCATCTGTATGCACAAGCTTCAGAGGTTTGGAATATTTGGAGGGCAACCGGTGACAGCGAAGCTGTTGCTCAGGCCGGCAAGCCCTACGGCATCCGCAGCCGTTTCCATGCCAGCGCCATTATGAGCAATATGAAGCGAGACAGCAACCAGCCCCGTGAGCTCAATGCTATTCTGTTGGGCAAGGATGTGAGCCTGGTAACCGCCCCCAACGAGTTGTTTGATACCAACTCTGTGTGGCTGGAGACCAATGCTCCCACCAAGTATACCTTGACCTTGGGCTATACCAACGGTCACTATGGCTATATTCCCTCTGCTTTGGCTTGGGAGTATACCTGTTACGAAACCGATATTACGTACCTGGAACAGGGTACAGCAGAACAGTACCAGGAATGCTTCCTGGAAATGATCGAAGCCATGCACGCGCAGTAAAGGAGGCCAACTATGAAGAAATCATTAAAATGGCTCATTGCTGCAGGCGTCGCTTTGATCGTAGCAGCCCTGTGTGTGGTGCTGTGGTTGGTCTGTGATACAGAAGAGGCCGCAGGAACACCCCAGGTAACCTTTGATCTGTATTGGAACGTTGAGCCTTCGGATTATCGCACCCAGCGTATGATCCGTACGCAGGACAGCGAGGGCGTTATCTATGTGACTCTCGCCCATAATGGAGAGCAGAAGCGTTATCCCATCAAGGAAGATGTCCTTCTGGCAAATGCCATTGACCAAATGGATGTTATGTGCCTGGGCTTTGATGCAGATGGCTACATAACCGCCTGTTATAGCGTAGATGCCCTGGGAGGCAAGATCCTGGCCAAGGATTACCTGGTTACCTCCGTGGAGGGCAACACCGTGACCTGTAATTCCTCCGGTTCCGGCTTAGGTTATGATGTGACCTTTGATCTGGGGGATGAGACGGGCGTATGGGATGTGACCACCGAAGACTTTCTGTGTGGTATCCCGGGACAGATCCAAATCGATGACCTGATTACGGTGGTTCAGTCCCCGGATCAGCGCATCTGTGCGGTGTATACCTCCAAATTTGAAGGTCCTAAGGACATTTACTGGAACGTGGACAGAAAATATGATTCTGTTACCAAGACAACGACCCGTGAAATGGATGTCACCGGCGGCTTTACCATTGAGGTGGCTGTTAACGGTCAACTGACCACCGTCAAAACCCGTGAGTATGAAATTGTACAGGCCATGGATGCCATGGCTGCTAAGTGCTTTGCGCTGGAATTTGACGAAGAAGGTTTGGTTTCCAAGGTGATCCATGCCGGTACGGCGGCAGGCGGCGGCAGCTGCGCCAGCTGGTATCGTGTAGATGAATATTCCGACAAGGAAATCTTTGCCACCAAGCCCAGCACCGGCGTTACCTATTCCGGTGTGGTATCTCCCCAGGTGGTCGCTTACGATGTGAGCGGACACGGCAGCTATATGGGTGAGCCCACCACCGTTCGTGTGGGCGATACGGTGCATTGTCTGCGAGATTCTCTGGGACGTGTGGCCATTGTGTTTGTGGTCAGACGAGTAGTCGAATCTGAGATTTACTGGAATCTGGAACGTATGTGGGATGCCACAAACAGCGTGACTACCCGTACCCCGGCGGCAGACGGCTGGTATTACATCGATTTGGCGGTCTGCGGTAAGCAGATCACCGTCAAAACCCAGGATAAGGAGCTTGTCCAGGCGATGGATGCCCGTCCTGCCCGATGCTTCGGCTTGAAGCTGGAAGGTGACGTGGTGCAGAAGGTCTATATGCCTGATTCCGTGACCGGCGGCGCTATCTTTGCCAGCTGGTACGATGTGACTGTCATAGACGGCAAGACCATTACCTGTATCAAGTCCTCTACCGGTGATGTTCGCACCGGCACCATGCTGGAAGATTGCGAAATCTATAATGTAAGCTCCACTGCTACAGTTGTCGGTGAGGTGACCACCTTGCAGGTGGGCGATCGGATCCATTCTCTGAAGGATAGCAACGGCAAGATCTGCTATATCTTTGTGGTGAACCGTTATGTGAATTATCCCACCTATTACAATCTGGAACGCAAGTGGGATAGCAATACCAAGTCTACGACCCGTACACCGGATAGCAATGGCTATTATGTGTTCGAAATGGCCTATAACGGCAAGCAGGTCACGGTCAAGACCAAGAACAAGGAAATTGCCAACGCAATTGATTCCCAGGCAGCACGTTGCGTAGCCCTGCAAATCACCGGCGGTGTTGTGACCAAGGCCATTCACCCCATGTACACCCTGGCTTATAAGGGTGGTCCTACCTCCAGTTATATGACCGTAACCAGCCTGTCCAAGACCGGTTTCCAAACCCAGAAGGTGCAGGATGGTAAGGTGACCAAGTCTTATAAGGAAACCTTTGCATCTGATTGCAAGATCTACAATGTCAGCGGCAATGTGATTTCCCATAAGGGTGAGCCCACGACCCTGCAGAAGGGTGACTATGTCCACTGTCTGAAAAATGTCAATGGACAGGTTGCGCTGATTTATGTGCTGACCCGTTACGAAAATTATCCCACCTATTACAACCTGGTGCGTAAGTGGGATGATACCACTAAGTCCACCACCCGCACACCGGATAGCAATGGTTATTATGTGTTCGAGATGGCTTATAACGGCAAGCAGGTCACGGTCAAGACCAAGAGCCTGGAGATCGCAAACGATATGGATTCCCAGGTGGCACATTGTGTCGCCTTGCAGATTACCGATGGTGTTGTGACCAAGGCTATTCATCCCATGTATACCCAGGCCTACAAGGGAGGTCCTTCTTCCAGCTACACCACGGTCACCAGCCTGTCCAAGACCGGCTTCAAGACCCAAAAGGTGCAGGATGGTAAGGTAACCAAGACCTATAACGAAACCTTTGCATCTGATTGCAAGATCTATAATGTCAGCGCCAATGTGACTTCCCACAAGGGTGAGCCTACCACGTTGCAAGTGGGTGACTACGTCCATTGCCTGCAAAATGCGGATGGACAGGTTGCGCTGATCTATGTACTGACCCGTTACGAGAATATGGGTGTGTATTACAACCTGGATCGCAAATGGGATGATGCAAACAAGATCACCACGCGCACCCCGGATAGCAATGGCTATTATGTGTTTACCATGGCCCATGGTGGTAAAGAAGTTACCGTAAAGACCAATTTGTTGGACGTGGCCAATGTCATTGATTCCCAGGTGGCCAGAGTGGTGGGTCTGAGCTTCGACAAGAATGGATTGGCGACCAAGGCCGTCCATGCCCAGTATACCCAGGAATGTAAAGGCGGTATCGGCGTCAGCTATGAAACCATTATCGCCATAAATGGTAGCCAGGTGACAACGGAAAAAGATGGGGAAACCAAAACCTTTACCGTTTCCCAGAACCCCAATATCTTTGATGTGAGTGCTACATACAAAGTTAACCGGGGTGAGATCACCACCTTGCGGGTAGGTGACTATATCCATTGCCTGGAAAATAAGGACAACCAAGCCCATTATATCTATGTGTTGCGACGGGTAGCGGTCATTGCTCCTGTGGCCCATAGCTGCCAGCATGTGACAGAGCCTGTGACCTGGTACGAATGGGACGGTGTTTCCGCACCGGGAGACAGCGGCTACTATGTGCTGAACCAGGATGCGGTGCTCCCCGAGAGCATCACCATTCCCGAGGGCAAGGAGATCACCATTTGTCTGAACGGACATAAAGTGACAAGCCAGGTGCGTATGTTCAAGGTCTATGGCACATTAAACCTGTGCGACCATAAGGATGCGGAAGGCAATTACCTGGGCAAGCTGTCCAGTAGCTATTGCGATACTGTGGACGAGAATGGCAATGTGACCACAAAGGCTTACGGCGCAATTGCATACCTGTATAACTCCAATGCCAGCTGCCGTTTGAATATCTACGGTGGTGTGTATGAACATACCGGAGAAGTGACCCGAGGCGGCTTGGTCTATATTGGCAACAAGCAGGATGTGCCGGAAAACAAAGCATCCTTCTATCTGTACGATGGCGTACTGACCGGCGGCAAGGCTGTGGAGTATGGCGGTGCGGTGATGGTTACCAATAACGGTCACTTCACCATGTATGGCGGTAAGATTACCAACTCCCAATCCGCTTCCGGCGGCGCTATCGCCATCAATAATGTAAATGCTTCCATCGAAATTGCCGGCGGTATCATTACCGGCAACAGCTCTACTGATAACGGCGGTGCGCTCCACATGGACAATGGTCTGCTGACCATCAGCGGCGGCAATGTGGTAGCCAATACTGCCACCGGCAGCGGCGGTGGTGTGAATGTCCAGGGCGGTCGGTTTGTGATGACCGGTGGCTTGTTGGATAGCAATACCGGCAAAGAAGGCGGCAATGTCCGTATCAACAAGGCCGGCGAGGTACTGCTGTTGGGCAATGCCTTGGTACAAAAGGGCAATGCTAGAAACGGCGGTAATATTACCATGTTCGGTAAGCTGACCATTGCAGAAAATGCGGTGATTACCGGCGGTGTCGCCACCAATCTGGGCAGTGCCATCAACGTGTACTCCAACTATGCGGATTCGCAGGTGGAGCTGAACGTCCTGGGCGGCACTGTGGATGGCGTTGTTCGCTATAACAGTGGCAAGGGTGAATCCGTTGTGCTGAACATCCTGGGCGGTACTGTGGAACAGGTGGACTTCGAGAAGAACGAGAACGCCACCGTCCAGCGCCAGCTCTATGTGGGCGGTACTGCCAATGTGAAGCTGGTGAACCTGGCTGCAGGGAAGCAGATCCAGATCCATGAAATGGGTCTTGAGGATACCGCGTCCATCTGCGTAGATGTGGCGGATCTGTCTGTGCCCTTTGCGATTATTACAGATCCCATGGATACAGCTTGCTTCCGTGCTTATAAGGACGATCTGTATCAGGTAGAGAATGTGGAGAATCAGTTGTATCTGGTATCTACACAGCCCAAGCATATCCATTGCCTGTGCAATGGCGCAGCGGTGGGGCTGGGAGACCATGTATGTGAGGAAACCGCCACATGGACAGCCTGGACAGACGAGAAGGCTTTGCCCACTACCTCCGGCTACTATTATCTGGAGACGGACGTAACCTTGGATGCTATGTTCGAAATGAAGGGCAGGCTGGATCTGAAGATTTGTCTGAACGGTCACACCATCTATGGCCCTGGCGGCGGCAAGCGCGCATTCCTGCTCCGGGATGCGGATCTGAGCATTGCCGACTGTACCGACAACGGTGTGATCACCAATGAGGCTACTGAGACGCTCACCGGTGGTCTGATCTACCAGTACAGCGGTAGTAGTACCAACGAATATAACAACTCGGTAAACCTGTATGGCGGTACTTTGACCATTACCGGCAAGGCAAAAACCGCTGGTGTGCTGATTCTTGGCAATAAGAAAGATCAGGATTACACCGCAATCTTTAATATGTATGGCGGACAGGTCATCGGCGGTCAGGTGGCTGAAAATGGCGGCGCCATTCAGCTGACCAACAAGGCTGCTTGCAACATCTACGGCGGTCAGATCACCGGTGGTGAGATCTATCACACCTCCGGAACGCTGAATCTGCTGGGTGGCAGCATCAGCAAGGTGCGTCCTCTGACCACGACCACCGTGGGCGGTAATGTGCAGATCGCAGAATTGTATCTGGCTGCAGGTAAAACTGTGAAGCCCAATGCCGAGAAGCCTTTGGATGGCGCAATGATCTATGTCGCCATGGAAACCCCGGGTCGCTTTATTACCTTGACCGACCTGACAGCGGCAGAGTGCTTCCGAAGCCTGGATTCTGCCTATACCGTAGAGAATAACAACGGTGCGTTGTCCCTGGCAGCTGTGGTAGTTGCGCCTACCCAGCATACCCATTGCCTGTGCAACGGTACAGCGGTGGGTCTGGGTGACCATGTATGCGAGAATACCGCCACCTGGACAGCCTGGACAGAAGAGAAGGCTTTGCCCAGCACTTCCGGCTACTATTATCTGGAAACGGACGTAAACTTGGAAGCTATGTTCGAAATGAAGGATAAGCTGGATCTGAAGATTTGCCTGAATGGTCATACCATTACCGGCCCCGGTGGCGGCAAGCGCGCATTCCTGCTTCGGGATGCGGATCTGAGCATCACCGATTGTACCGGCAACGGTGTGGTTACCAACGAGGTCACCGGTAGCCTCACTGGCGGTCTGATTTACCAGTATAGCGGCAAAAGCTGCAATGCATACAACAACACCGTAAACCTGTATGGTGGTACGCTGACCACTACCGGCACTGCCAAATCCGGTGGTGTATTGTACCTGGGTAATGATGATAGTCTTCCTTATTATGCCACCTTCAATATGTATGGCGGCATGGTTACCGGCGGCAAAACCACCGCACAGGGCGGTAATATCACAATAACCAAGAAGTCCCAGCTGAATCTGTACGGCGGTGTGATCTCCGACGGTGAAGCCGGTGGCGTGGGCGGTAATATTTCCCAGAATGCCAATGCAGGTACTATGCGTTTGCTGGGTGGACAGATCATCGGCAACGATGTGTTTGTAGATGAAACTGTGATCCTGGGCGGACAGGTGCAAATTGACCGTTTGCATCTGAAGGACGGTCACAGCGCAACCCTTAGTGATGCAATGCCCTTGACAGGCAAAGCCTCTGTGGGCATTGTGAAGAGCAAGGCAGAGCAGTTTGCAGAAGCTGTCACAGACGAAACCATGGTACAATTCTTTGAGCAGGTGGGTACTTCCTGGTCTGTGGTATACGATCCGGTAGCAAAGACCCTGTCCTTTACGAAATAATCTAAAATCCCGGTCAGTATTTCTGACCGGGAAACCAAAAAATGTGCCATGATCTGTGGAAACACAGGAGGTAATGTATGAAAAAACAATTATTAGCGATTTTGCTGGCATTGGTGGTCGTCATTGGCGTCGTGGCCATGACCACCGCAGATGTACAGGCAGAAAATGAAGAGATTCATTTATTGTATGATGACAGAAAAGATTTGTCTCAATTGATCGGCCAATCCGCTTCTGCGGTTGTCATCAGCAATGAAACGGTCACATCCTATGCAGTAGGTTCTGACCAGAAGGATGCCCACGTGCTTGCCTATGAAAATGGCAAGGTCTACGCTGTGGGTGTGGGTACGGCAACCTTGACCGTAGACGGAACTTCCTATGATGTAACCGTCCAGCCTGCGCCCATCTCCCTGTTTATGATCACCGGTCATAGTGTGGGTGCGGGTCAGGAGGGTACTGCCAGCCAGTCCGTGGCTGTGGAAGCCGGACAGGCATACAGCTCCTACTACGTTAATAGTCTGGATACCACCAAGGTAGATGGCTATGGCTTGGGCTATGGCTCTGAAAATCGTGCAGGCAATGAAAGCTCCAATCAGTACAACAGTACCGGCATTCTGGATGCCTTCGCCGCCGGTAATGGCGGCACAGTGGGCGTAGGTTCCGGCTTTGCCGCCCAGTGGGTGGAGAATACCGGTGAAAAGATCTGGGTGCTGAACGCAGCTGTGCCCGGTTCCTGCATCAACCAGTGGAAAGAAGGTCAAGCCGGTCACCATACCAGCGGTGCTTATGCCTATAATTACTATGATAAGGCCGTTGAGATGTATCAGTGCGCCCAGCAGATCCTGAAAAACGAGATCGCTGCTGGTCACTATACCCTCAGCCACATGGGCATTGTTCAGTTCTCCGGTGCAAACTTCTCGAACCGCTATCCGAATTGGACGCTGGATAGTCTGAAGCAGGATTATACAGATCTGTGGAATGGTTTCCGGGAAGCCTTTACCGTGGATATGGATGGAGACGGTGACACGGAAACCGTCGAGAAGCTGGCGCTCGTTCCTTTCTGGAGCGATACCAGCAAGACATTTACCAACGAAAAGGCTGCAAACTATTATATGTCTGCCAGCCAGGAATGGCCTGACATATTTGTGGTATCCGATGTGTATCGTAACTGGGTGACAGTTGACGGCTTGGCATCCTTCCCCGCCATCGACTATGCCACCAACAGCGGTGAAACTTTGCAAGTTCCCACCTCTGTGCGGCATTCTTCTCAGGGCGGTACCAGCGATTTGAGCGTATTCTGCCCTAAGGATACAGCCCATTTGAGCCAGGTGGCCTATAATGCCGTAGGCTTTGACATTGGCAACAACCTGTATACCTATTTCTATGAGAATGTTTCTGCCACCGAGGCACATTTTGAGAATACATCCGCTAAGGATCTGACTTCTGTGACCCTCGTTCCCGGAGAGCAGATCTCCATCGTGCCTGTGGTGAAGCCGGTTTACGGCAAGAATGTGACTTTGGTTGCAGAAGGCGCAGTTTCCCTGAACGGCAACTGCATTATCGGCAAGGAAGCCGGCTCCGGTCAGGTGAAGATCCTGATTGGCGATCAGGTCGCAGATACTTTGACCGTAACCGTGGAAGAGAACGGACATGAAGCACATTGTGCCTGTGGTGGTCATGCCAATGGCATGAAGGATCATACCTGCTCCACTTTGTCCAACTGGACAGCCTGGACCAGTAACAATTCCCTGCCCACCACTTCTGGCAACTATTATCTGACGGATCATGTTACCTTGAAGACGGCAGTTACCATTGCATCCGGTGTGGATGTGAAGCTGTGTCTGAACGGCTTCAACATCACCACCACCGCAACCGGTGCTCGTCTGATCAACCAAAAGGGCACTTTGAGCATCACCGATTGCCACCCGAAGTCCGGTTGGGGTACGCTCAGCAGCGCAATTACCAACAAGTTTGCAGCCATCATGTATACCTATGAGAGCGCTGTGACCAATCTCTACGCAGGTAACTATGATGCCTCTAAGGCAACCATTACCCAAGGCGGTGCGATTTTTGTTCAGGGTGGTATTTTGAATGTATACGGCGGCAATATCACCGGTGCCAATATGGTGACCCATGCGGATGTGTCTGAAGTTCGGGGCGGTGTGATCCACCTGCTGAAGTCCGCTAAGCTGAATATGTATGGCGGTACGCTCCAGGGCAGCTCCGGTGAGTGCAACGGCGGCGGTGTGAGCATCAAGGGCGGCACGACCTTTCATATGTATGGCGGCACCATTTCCGGCTGTAGCGCAGTAAACGGCGGCAGCGTCTATAACGAAGGTAAATTCACCATGACCGGCGGCACGATCACCGGCGGCACAGCAAGCGTTGGTGGTAATATTTACCAGGTCAATGCAACAGGTTCTGTGACCACGATTTCCGGCGGTACGATTTCCGGTGGTAAGACCTCTGCCACAAACTCCGGCAACAACGGCGGTAATATCTACATCCATGGCGAAAATACCGGTGTGCTGGGTCATGTGGTCATCAGTGGCGGTACGATTTCCGGTGGCGTCGCCAACCAGGGCGGTAATATTTATACCAAGGGTTTGCTGGAGATCCAGGGCGGCACGATTCAAAACGGTGAGACCAAGGGTAGCAGTAACTGCGGCGGTAATCTGATCGCTGCGATCCTGGTCAGCAGCTCCACCAAGGAAAATCTGACCACCGTGACCATGTCCGGCGGTACGATCACCGGCGGTAAATCCACCAATGGCGGCAATGTCCAAAATCACGGCAACTTTACCATGACCGGCGGTACCATCTCCGGTGGTTCTGCCACCGTAGGCGGTAATGTCCGCTTGTTCCGTCCCGGTGTGTTTACCCTGGATGGCGGTACTATTGAAAACGGTACAGCTACCAAAAACGGCGGTAACTTCCAGGTGCTGGGCAATACCGCAACCACTTCTTATGCCCAGGTAGCTACGCTGAATATTAAGAGCGGTAAGATCCTTGGCGGTAGTGCTGTCAACGGCGGCAATATGATCATTGAACGCTTCAGTATTGTCAATATGGAAGGCGGCACGATTTCCGGCGGCACAGCCACCGAAAATGGCGGTTGTATCTATATCTATTCCCAGTATGCAGACCGCAACCTGGAGGTCAATATCTCCGGTGGTGAGATCATCAACGGCACAGCGGCTTTGGGCGATGGCATTTATATCACCGCCGACGAAGGCGCACAAGCCCCGGAACTGACCATCAGCGGCAATGCGAAGCTCAGCGGTGAAGGCACAAGCCTGTATGTGAACAATGCATCCGATGTGATGGTGCAGTTTACCGGACTCACCGGTGCGGACACCTTGATCCTGGCAGATGCCGCAGACAAAACGACTGCATTTGCTACCGCAGATGCCGATTATGCAAACTATGTGTTCTGTGCAGACGATACCTATCTGGTAAACTATACCGATGGGAAACTGGCATTCATGCTGGATCCCAATCCCAAGGTAGCGGCTGTGTACCAGGGCGATAAGCTTTTGGCCAGATATTCCTCTTTGGAAGCGGCTCTGGAAGCTTGCGATAATGGCTATATTCAGCTGCTTGCAGATATTCAGACCGATTGCGTGCTGACAGGCACGGCTTGGATCGATTTGAACGGCTTTGATCTGACCGGCTTGACCGTTAGCGGCACACTCTATGGCATGGACAGCGCAACTGCAGAGTATGACGATACCAATGCAGGTGTTCTGACGGCTACTGTGACAGAGGGTGGACAGATCGTGTCCTCCTGTAAGACCACCACCGAACAATTTGGTGCGATCCAGCGTTACTTGACAGTAACCGGTGAGAATAACACCTATACTTTCCACCGCTTCTATGTGGGCATTACCCGTATGAGCCTTGCGCCTGCCCAGTACGGCATTGGTTACAAGGCGGAATTTTACGGTGACGATACGGTCAAGGCGGCTTTGCAGGCTACCGATACCTTCGGCTATCGCCTGTGGATCAATGGTGGTCAAGCAATTGTCCGCAGCTATGATGCGGATCAATTTGGAGTAAAGACCACCGTGACCCTGCGTGTCAAGAACTTCTTAGATCCTGCCAAGGATGCGGCATTTAACCAGGAAAGAGCCAATATTCCGGTAAATGCTACTGTGTTTATTACCCTGGCATCCGGTGAAGTGATCGAAACCGATGCGGCCAGCTATTCCTTTAAGGATATGACCCAGCTGGCGGCCAATTCCTATGATAGCTACAACGCAGATCAACAGGCGGCTTTGGATGCTTTGGGTCAGCAGTTTAACGGCTTGATGTTTACTTGGACAGTACCCCATATCCACCATTTGGATGGCAGTTGGACAGCCTGGACAAAGACCGATATCTTGCCCACAACCACCGGCAAGTACTATCTGACCGATGATGTTACCTTAAAGTCCGCAGCTACCATTGCTGTGGGCGAGGATGTACAGCTGTGTCTGAACGGCTACAACATCACCACCACCGCAACCGGCGCCCGTTTGATCAATCAAAAGGGTACGCTTAGCCTGACCGATTGCTGTAAGTTATCCGGTGGCGGTACGCTCAGCAGCGCAATCACCACCAAGTATGCGGCTATTATGTTTACCTATGAAGGCTCTGTTACTAATATCTATGCCGGTAATTTCGATGCCTCCCAGGCAACTATTACCTTGGGCGGTGCGTTTTTGGTCCAAGGTGGCACCCTGAATGTGTACGGCGGCAATTTCACAGGCGCCAATATGGTGGCCAGTGCGGATGTGGCCGAGGTTCGGGGCGGTGTGATCCACTTGCTGAAGGCTGCTAAGCTGAATCTGTATGACGGCATCCTGCAGGGCGGTACAGGCGCTGCCGAGGGCGGCGGTGTCAGCGTCAAGGGTGGTACCATATTCAATATGTATGGCGGCACCATTACCGGCTGTACTGCGGCGAAGGGCGGCGGTGTATACAGCGAAGGTACATTCAACATGTATGGCGGTACCATCGAGAACTGCACAGCCACGGAAAGCGGCGGCAGCGTGTACAATGATGCATACACCACCATTTCCGGCGGTGTCCTGCAAAATGGTACGGCTGTCAATGGCGCCAATATTGCCAACAACGCTGTCTTTGCCATGACCGGCGGTACTGTCCGTGGGGGTAAGGCCAATGCAGGCGGCAATCTCTATATGACCTCTGGCCAGTTGACCGCCACCGGCGGTGTGATCACTGAGGGTCGCTCCCGGACCCACGGCGGCAACCTGTATTTGGTCAATGATGGCGGCTATAGCCTCAAAAATGTGACCATTTCCGACGGCTATGCCGCAGGAGACGGCGGTAATATGTATTTGTTCACAGATATGAACAAAGCCCATACCACCGAGGAAGAATTTGATGTACTGCTGAATAACTGCACTGTCACCGGTGGTAAGGCTGACGACGAGGGTGACAGCATTTATGTGATGGAAGCAGACCTGACCATTTCCGGAAACACCATGATCCACAATGCAGGTGGTGAAAGCCTGTATTTGGGAGCAGGTGAGATGGTGGAACTGAAGGATCTGACCGCAGATGCCAAGATCTATGTTTCCATGGCAATTCCCGGAACCCTCAGCGATGATATCCAATATGTAAGCAATATCTATGCAGACGACACTTCTATGGATGTGCAGATCGTAAATGGTGGTATTAAGCTGATCGATCCTGCAACCTCCGCCACTGTACCGACTATCGATAGCTTCAGCATCGGCTGGTACAGAGGAGATATTACTCCCACAGAACCCGTACCTCTTGATGGTATGGGCAACGATGCAGGTCGTATGGAAAATTGGGAGATCAAGACACCTCTGGAGGCAGGTGTGACCGTGATTGCTGACAAAGCCGGCATTGAAAATGCCATTATTTTGGTCAGCGTGGATACTCTGTTTATTCAGAAGGAACTGTCTGACAACCTGTCTCAGGCAATCTCCGATGCCACCGGTGTGGCACAGAACCGAATTTTCTTCTCTGCGTCCCATTCCCATTGCGCTGTGGCCCATGACGAGCCCTATGAGCAGACAAGAAACTATCTGGAAGATTTCTACGCCAATGTGACCTCCTATGCTGTGAAGGCTGTGGAGGACTTAGCACCGGCCACCATCCAAACTGCATCCATTGATGTGATCGCCACAAATGGATTGAGCCTGAACCTGTCCCGTCGTTATATTGATGCAGACGGCAACGGCTATTCCTTTGTGGACGGCTCTAATTATGATGAGGAGCGTGAGTCCTCCTCCGATCCTGAGATGCAGTTGATCCGCTTTGTCCGTGACGGTAAGACCGACCTGGTGCTGTCTAACTATCAGACCCACGGCACCGGCTGGGGCAGTGCAACCGATGGTTTTGTGTCTGCGGACACCTGGTATTATTTCCGCAATGCTTTGGAGACCAAAATGGAGGATACGGCTTGTACCTTCTTCCTGGGAGCCAGCGGTAACCTGAGCCAGAACAGAAATGGCTTGATTAAAGAATTCCAGTCTGTGGACGGTAACACCTATAAGGCATATAACTACCTGGGTACAGACAAGTCCATGGAGGGTACAGGCGAACTGCTGACCAGCTATGCGGTATACGCATTTGAACATTATGCCCAGGAGGTGCAGCCTGGCGATCTGAAGGTGATCAACACCACCTTTGAGACCCAGGATAAGTACAAGAGCAATAAGCAGGAGTACCAGCAGATCGACATGAACCTCAATGCCATCTCCATCAGCAACAACATCGCCTTTATTACTGCACCTTATGAGATGTTCCATGAGAACGGTCAGCAGATCAAAGCATACGCCAAAACCCTGGGCTTTGACACATGCTTCATTCTGACTAACTCCATGGGCGAGAACAAGTACATCGCATCCAACAACGCCTTTGAAAATGACAACACCGATGGAAAGCTCACCAGCTTCGGTGTAAAAACCTGCCGCTTTGTGCAGGGTACGGCGGAAGTGCTGATCGATGAATTTGCAGACCTGTTGGCGGAAATGAAGGGCGTTGACCCCCGAGATACCATTTTCGATACCTATACTGTCATTTGCCGGGATCAAAACGGCAATGCGGTGAAGAATGTGATGGTAGAATTGGTGGGCGGCGGCAATACCCGCAACTGCTCTGATGCTGACGGAACAGTTACCTATTATGTATACGATGGTCTGGAATACACCATTAACGTGGTGAAAGTCCCCACCGGCTACACCTACGATGGTGCTGTGGTTTCTTTCGATGAAAACAACACAGCGATCATCACCGTAATAGCAGAATAAACGCAAAAAGAACGATCCCAAATCAGGGATCGTTCTTTTGTGGTTATTCATATAATTCTCTGAGCATTTCCACCTGGGCATCTGCCACGGCCTCACCGGTACCGGGGGCGAAGCGGGTAATGTCCGTTTCGTAGCTGGTATATTTATACGCTACTGCAGAGGGCAGGTAGCCAATGTGGTGGTAGCAATAACCCAGCATCATGGTGTGCCGGAAGGGGGAATTCTCCTCCATACGGACGCTGACCGAGTCGAACATCTCACCGGGGAAGGTCACAAAGGCAAAATCCTTACCCATGGATACCGCATTGAGGATCATCCAGCCATCGTCCTTGTCGTTGCGACGGGAGTTCCAGTAGACCGCAGCGGCATGGTACACACTGCGGATGCCGTAAGGCTCGCTCATTTCGGTGCAGCGTGCCTTGTCGAAGGTGGTATCCCAAATATAGCGGATCTCTCGACCCTTTTCAGCCAAATGATCCATGGTGTGATTGATCTTACCGTAATAGGTGATCTGCTTGATGCGAAGCTTATCCAGCTGAGCAGGAACCATGTGCCGCTGCATACATTCTGCCGCATAGCCAGCCAGCGCCAAGCCATAGCTGACTGCACTGTTGAAGACCTGCTCAGAAGGAATTCTGGAACGGCCGTTCAGATTGCCGGATGCACCTTGGAAATAGACAGCGTGGCAATCGGTCATGGACTCCAGCGCCTTGCGAAAAGCACCGGGGAAATCCGAGGACAGAACGTACTTCGCCAGACCGCCGTCAAAATGGGGATGTGCACGGAAATTGGCGATGACCACATCCTTGCCGCCTTCTCTCTGGAATTGGGCAACGTGCAAGGTGGGATCGGCCTTGGTGGCATGATCTACGATCAGGGTGTTGGCAGCATCACCAAAGTTATCGCCAATATAGCAGATTTGACCGGCTTTTTCGTGGGCTGCCTTGTACTTTGCTTTGTAATGCTTTACAAAGTTCATATTTTCAGTTTCCACAGAGCCTACCTTCAAAGTTGCAGGCTTGCGGTCTGCCAGGGCTTCCTTGCAGGCCACGATAATGGCATCCACAAACTTCTCCCGGAAACGCTTGGCTTCGGGGATGGTGTCTGCCTTGCCAATGCCGGGGGCGGCGTGGGTATGGGTAGCGGCCATATAAATATGTTCCTGGGGAACGCCAACTGCGTCCGCAACCTGCTGACGAGCCACCTCATGGAAATAGGGAGGAACGGTACAAATATCCATACCCACCATCAAAATGGTGGTGTCCTCGCTATCGGAGATGGCGATACAGGTGGCACAAATATCCTGGCCAATGGATGTATGAAAACGCTTGGGCTCATTGCTATAACCGGTCAGGGGAATGGATTCGTCGGGAGTGACCACTTGACGGTTAAAGCCTACAAAAATCTTAGATTCCATAAGTTTGCCTCCTATGTTTGTTACCTTCTATTATATCGTTTCCATCCCATATTCGCAATAGTTTTTTGCGCAAATACCTGTTTTTTCATAAAGACAGCCGTTGATCTCATGGTCAACGGCTGGTATTTTTACATTTTACAATGGCCTCGGTCACATCGGTCAGCACCAGCTGGCCATGTTGGTTATAGGCTTCAATGGAGATCTCCACAAGGCCGTTCTTTTGGCTGCGTTTTACCAGATTGGTAATGGTGGCCTTGCCAGTGAGAACATCATTGGCATAGACCGGCTTTTCCCAGACGATCTTGGTGGACTTGCCTGCCAGCAGTTCTGCGCCAAGGAAATCCTGCTCCAAATACTTGGCCCAAACGGACATAAAGGACATGACACCCGGTGCGATCAGCGCCCCGAAGGGGGATGCCTTGGCATATGCTTCGTCGGTGTGCAAGGGGATAGGATCGTAATCCCGGGCGAAAGCCAGCATTTTTTCCTTTTCAATGGTGGTAGGGGCGATCTCCACGGTCATGCCCAATCGAATATCATCGAAATACATAAAATTTACCTCGTTTTTTGTGTTGGGGGTATTATAGCATGCCCTGTTCTAAATTACAATGCCAGGAAAATTGTACAACTTGATTTTATTCCCTTCCACAGCTATAATAAGCATAAGTCCAGAGATAAGGGGGTAGTCACATGCCGGAAAATCTGATCCCTATGATTGCGCTGGGACTATTGATTGCTTATTGGATATTGTTTTTTGTAAAATTATTGGCAAATCGTTTTGCTCCTGTGAAAAAAGTACCAGCAGAGGTGGTGCATAAACAAACGGTAGATCATTTTTCGAAAACTTCTGCTACAGGAAAACGGTCACGATATGTGGTTGTATTTTCCGTCAAGGGAAAGAAAAAATCCTTTTATGTATCTGAGTTTTCCTATGGTTATTATCGTTTGCATGAAAAGGGAACTTTAGAATACAGAGGAGATCGATTGCTGGGATTTCATAAATGATTTAGGAGAGGTTATTATGAGCCGTATTTTGACCTATACCAAGAAAATGTTTGATCCCTTGGCACCGGAGACGGATCTGATCGAGATTCGGGACATTGCCCATGCGTTGTCCTATCTGTGCCGCGCCAACGGTCATTTTAAGAGCTTTTATTCTGTGTGTCAGCATAGCGTAAACTGCGCCAAAGAAGCCGCCGCACGGGGCTACAGCCGCCGTGTGCAGCTGGCATGTCTGCTGCATGATGCCAGCGAAGCTTATTTGTCCGATGTGACCCGTCCGGTGAAGCAGGAACTGCCCCAGTACAAGGAAATCGAAGAGCCCTTGCAGAATACCATTTGGGCAAAATGGCTGGGTGAGCCTTTGAACGAAACGGAATATGCCCAGGTATTCCAGATCGACGACCATGTGCTGGAGCATGAATTTATCACCTTGATGGAATACCAGCTGAAGGACACCTTGCCGGAACTGGCATCTACCCCGGATTTTGGCTTCCATGGCTTCGAAGCCCACGAACAGGAATTTCTGCAGCTGTTCCAAAGCCTGAAATAGTTGAAAGTTGAAAGTGGATAGTGGATAGTTAGGTACAATTCTCCACTATCCACTGTGCATATCTGCAGGTTCTATGAAAACTTCTTGACTTTTTCATAAAAGTCGGTTATTATGTTTGCAACTTAATAGGACAGTTCGAAACCATCCTGTCGGTAAATAAAACTAGGGAAAGAAAGGGATGGGCGCAGTGCGCTCATTTTTTGTTGTTATGCGTAAAAAATCGAAATTTGTGACCCGGGCGGCTATGATCGCCGCTTTGTATGTGGCACTGACTTATTTGCAAAATATCTTGTTGCCCAACTCGGCATCCATGGCCATCCAGTTTCGGGCATCGGAGGCCTTGTGTGTGCTGGCCTTCTTTACACCCTCTGCCATTTATGGCCTGGGCATCGGCTGTCTGCTGTTCAATCTGAGCTATGCCGGTGCTTTGCCTCTGGATATGGTGGTGGGTACAGGCGCATCGGTACTGGCCGCATGGAGTATGTACATGACCCGCAATGTGACCGTCAAAGGCTACCCCATTTTGGGTATGCTCATGCCTGCGTTTTTTAATGCGGTGCTGGTGGGCTGGGAACTGACTGTGTACATTGGCGGTGGCTTCTGGCTAAATGCCGCCTATGTAGCCATTGGCGAAGCGGCGGTTCTGCTGACCTTAGGTACAGCACTATACTATACCCTTTGCAACCATAAACTGCACCGGATATTATAAACATTGGCAACGAAATTACATAGAATACAAAAAGTGCCGTCCAACTAAGGACGGCACTTTCTCATACAATTACAGATACTTCTTGACTTCCTCAGAGGCCAGAGCGGCATCGTCGGACACAGTCACAGTGATCTCCATCTTGTTGGCCTCAGCGAACTGAGCAGCCCACAGGATGAAATCCTCACCAGCGGCACGGTCATTGCCAATGGTCTTGTACAGGTTGTCGATGTACACATTGGTAATATCGAAATTACCGGCATGCAGACCGCTGATAAAGCCCTTTAGCATATCAGGGGTGCTGATACCATACTCCTGGGAGTCAACCAGACGAGCGCGGTAATTAACATCATAGGTCAGCTTCTTGCCGTACTCAATGCAAACAACATCGCCATTTGCCTCAGCGATTGCAGCGTTGATGGAGTCAATCAGCTTCTTGGTCTTGCCGGAGCCCTTCAGGCCCATAATAACATGAATCATAGGAAAATTCCTCCTTTGCTTCAGCGGTATATTGCTGTATGATAATTCTAACAGTTTGCCACTGAATTTGCAACACATTTTTTGCAAATTGTGTAAAATTATTTTTCGTAACCGGGTTTGCCCAGGAGCTGGAACATATTGCGCTTGTAGAACTCAACACCGGGCTGGTTGAAGGGGTTCACATCCAGCATGTAAGCGGACACACCGCAAGCCAGCTCGAAGAAGTAGAACATCTCGCCCAGCTTCTCGTTGGTCAGCTCGCCCATATCCATGGTGATGACGGGAACACCGCCGTCCACGTGCGCAGCCAGAGTGCCCAGATAAGCCTTCTCGTCCACGAAGTCCATGGTCTTGCCTTCCAGATAGTTCAGGCCGTCCAGGTTCTTGTAGTCGCCGCCGATGACCAAAGCCTGCTGGGGAGCATCGAAACGAACCATGGTCTCGAAGATGTTGCGCTCGCCCTGCTGGATCATCTGACCCAGGGAGTGCAGGTCGGGGGTGAACTCAGCGGTCACAGGGAAGATACCCTTGCCGTCCTTGCCCTCAGACTCGCCGAACAGCTGCTGCCACCAGCCGCCCATCATCTTGAAGCCGGGCTCGAAGGATTCCAGGATCTCAATGACCTTGCCGTCACGGTACAGCATGTTACGGCAAGCAGCGTACAGCCAAACAGGGTTCTCGAAGGAACGCAGATCGTAATCCTTCTTAGCCTGCACAGCACCACGCATGACCTCCATGGGGTCGATGCCGGCAACAGCCATGGGCAGCAGACCCACAGCGGTCAGCACGGAGTAACGGCCGCCCACATTGGGGGGAATTACGAAGGTCTCCCAACCTTCTTCGTTAGCCATCTGACGCAGAGCGCCGTTGGCAGGGTCGGTGATGGCATAGGTGCGCTTCTTTGCGCCCTCAGTGCCGTACTTGCGCTCCAGCAGCCAACGCAGACCACGGGTAGCGATAGCAGGCTCGGTGGTAGTACCGGACTTGGAGATGATGGCAATGGAGAAATCCTTGCCCTCCAACAGGCGGAGCAGCTCGTTCCAGTGACGGGTGGACAGGGTGTTACCGGCATAGTAGATCTGGGGGTTACCCTTGCCCTTGCCCATGTTGTGGTTAGGACCCTGCATCAGCTCGATAGCAGCACGGGGGCCTAAGTAGCTGCCGCCGATACCGATGACGATGAATACATCGGAATTCTCGCGGATTTCCTTAGCTGCAGCACGGATACGAGCGATTTCCTCGGTCTCCTCTTCCACAGGCAGGTTCAGCCAGCCCAGGAAGTCGTTGCCGGGGGCAGTACCCTCGGTGAGAACCTGGTGAGCATGGAAGACCTCTTTTTCCAGAGCCAGCAGGTCGGGCAGGCTCTTGTCGATCCATACATTGGAAATATCAACTTTGATCATTTTCTTATCATCCTTTCGGAAAAATTTATCTTTTTCTATCATACTGCAAAATTACAATAAACGCAAGTGTAAATTCCAGTTTGTTGCACTAAGGCTCCCCTCGTAGGGGTAAGCGAAGCGCAGTCGGCGGTAGTGAATGACAGTCCGGTGGACTGTCAGAGCCGCCGACCGGGCTCGCCTCAGCGAGCTGTCGCGAAGCGACTGAGGGGTGTAAATGCCAACATTTATGCG
>JAFYVL010000036.1 GCA_017549125.1 Oscillospiraceae bacterium
CATCGTTCTTGGCAGGTCCTTTACCAATTTCCAGAGCAGCGTTGTTTTCGTTGTTGTAGGAAATCTTCAGATCGATCTTATAGCCCTCTGCAGCATACATCTTTTCAAACTCCTCAGCAGCCTTCTGCAACCAAGAGTTACCGTAACCGGAAGAGTTATAGCTGACAACGGCGGTTTTGCCCTGGGCATAAGTGCCGTCCTCGTTCATCTTGACTTCCTTCTCGCCACCACAGCCCGCAAGCAGACCTGCAGTCATGGACAGTGCCATGGTCAAGGAAACCACTTTCTTCATCAATTTCATAAAATTTCTCCTATTTTATAGATAGTCTTAGCCTTCCAACGCCTCAATACCGGCAGCAGGATCAGCCATCATCAATTCCAAAATCTCCAGCATTTCAATGCGGCGCTCAGCAAAGGTCTCTGCATTGTCACGCTCCGGGATCACACCACTATACAAATCCTCGTACAGATACTCCATCAGCTCGTCAGTATTGTAATCTGTGCCGTTGGTCTCGTTATATGCCAGGATGGCCTGCTGGATCTGCCACAGGCATTCGTAGTCCTCTCTACCCTGGAAGATAGACTCCATACGCAAGGTGGAAATAGGTCCAAAAATACCGAACTCAGAGCCGGGGTAGGTCAAACGGCCATCGTTGGCAGCATCGTCGTAGTAAACCTCAGACCAGGGTGCAGCATTGTCTGTGTGGTTGACGATATTGATACAGTAGTACAGGTCGCCCTGAACACCGTAATCATGCTGCATCCAGAACAGCACGCGAGTGCCGATCAAATCATCGTCCAAATGATAGGTGGGATAGGGTGCCTTGGGGTTATTACAGCCATACCACCAGGCTTCTTCGCCATACTGACGATCTTCGGTGGTCATACGGTTATAATACTCTTGACGCTGACCCTCGGAGTGCCAGTGGGAATACTGGGGACACCAGGTCTGCACACCGCCAACCGTGTCAGAGCCCACCAGTTCGGGGTTATAGGCAGCGGTCACCAGGTGATTGATGCGCATGCAGGAGTCATACAGATCCGGGTACTTATCCTTAAAATACTTATCTGCAATTTCCTGCTTGCACTGCGTAATAATCAAGTCGCAGTCACGGACACGCTGGATGGCAGTACCTGCAGGCTCATCCACCACGTCGCCCAAGTAGTAATAGGCTTTCTTGAACAGGTCGATGGTCTCGTTACCTGCCTCACGCAAGGCTACATTCTTCTCTGCCAAGGCAGTAAGCATTTGACGAATGCTGTTCTCATCCACAATACGACCCAACTCATAATTGGTATAGGTGTGCATCAGACGATAACTGGAAATGGCAGGATTCTCTGCCAGCTGCTCAGCAATGTAGTCTGCAAAGGTTTCATAGCTGGTGGTGTAATTTCCGGGATAGTACATAGGCATAGTACGACGCTCTACCAGGAAATCCCAATAGGCCTGTTCCAACTCATTGGAAGCGTAGCCTTCACCGTAAGATAACTGGTTAAACCAAATACCGTAGCCGGATTGCATGTGGTTCTCCACAGGGATCTCCGCCTCATAGATCTTCAGTTCCACAGGGATGTTGTAGGTTTCACCGTCCAGAGTCAGAACGGCATTACCGGTATACAGGCCGGGAGCTTGATCCGCAGGTACATTGGCCTGTACCATGATGGATTGGTTTCTACCGGCATCGATGTAGTTATAATGGGAAGTCTTATAATTTTCCAGCGGTACCAATGCATCGGGATAGAATCCGTAATACACATCGTTATTATAGGACTCGGTCACTTCCGCATAGTACACCGCAAACAATTCAAAGTTTTCCGGAGCAAAGGTATCGCCCTTGTTGCTCTTGAGTTCAGCCATAGTCATATCATAGCTGACAATGCTTTTATCGGGGGTAATCATCAGCTGTACAGACTCGGCGTCATTGCGTACAGCATGCAAACGCAGAGTGGAATCTCTAGCTTCCATTTTCTCGGAATATTCCACATCCTGCATAAAGTTTTCGGTATTATAAGCATACCAAAGCTTCACCGAGCCGGTATTTTCCTGGGCTGCGGATTCTTTTTCCTGGCTGCATCCTGCAAACAGGGAAACCAGCAGAATCGGCAGCAGAAAGACAGCCAATGCCCGGTTGATAGATTTCAGTTTCATAGAATTACTCCTCTTGTCCCGGGATAAGATTCCCTACCCCGGGACATTTTAAATGCTCATTATGCTGGGATAGATTTACTAACTGCCTGCGGCTTAGATCTCCTGCAGGGTCACAGCACCGTGATAATTGGACTTGAATTCACCAACCCAATCTATTTGATTATTGATCAAAATATCCTTCATCAAAATATCTGCGCCTTCCACCAGACCATCAATTCTAAAGCCATTCATGGTTGCTACATCGTAGCTGCCAATGAGCTCAGATACGGTCCATGTGGCGGTTTTCCAGCCGTTACCAAGATCTTCCAGAGTCTTGGTAACCGCACTACCCTGCCATTCGCCGGAAGCATTGGATATAGCGCGCAGCTTTATGCTGGTGCAATCGGTTTTTACCACCAGGGTCAAAGTATCGCTGGCAGAAGTAAAGGGTGTGGTGCTGAAGTACATATTGGAATAATCACGAGCAGAACAGCTTGCATTGGAGCCGTTGCACTTCTGAAGCAAGAGCGCTGCTTCGGGCTGTGCTGTAGGTTCTTCACCAACTACATACTGGATGTTATCGATATAGCCGGTAGCATCGGTCCATGCGCCACGGATGTAGAGGAAGCTTAAGGTCTTGGCAGGATTGCCGTTATACTTCGTCAGCGCTTTCAGATCGAAGGTCACACGCTTGTAGCCGTCCTCCAGATCCTCCACGGTCACACCGTCATAGGGATCTACATTGCCGTTGGCATCAAAAGCAAAATAGCCGAATGCATTATCCCAATCGGGATTCAAGGAAATGTTAAATGTGCCGCTGGTGACCTTGTAATCAAAGCTCAGGGTTGCCAATTCTTCAGTATTGCCCAGTTCCAGCGTCAAATCGGTGGAAGGCGCAATAGCCTGACCACGATCGGGGATCACAGGGGCTTCCGCTACAACATAAGAAATATTGTCAATGTAACCCATGGCATCGGTCCATGCGCCGCGGACATAGATGAAGTCCAGCACATTGGAGGGGCTGCCGGAGATCTTGTTCAGAGCCTCCATATCGAAGGTAACACGGGTGTAGCCGTTATCCAGATACTCGGTGGTAACACCCTGGTCGCCGTCTACGCTGCCATTGGCGTTGAAAGCATAGTAGCCGTAGTAGCTATCCCAGTTGGGCATCAAAGCCAGAACAATGTTATTGCCGGATGTGATGATGTAATCAAAGCTCAAAGATGCCAAATGCTCAGTCGTACCCACGCTCAGGGTCAGATCCTTGCCGGTCTCGAAGAATGTACCGGTCAGTACCTGCTGATCCTCGGACTTAATGAACAGCTCCTTCACATAGAAAGTACCTGCCGCATTGGTGTTATAGAAACGGATGGCAAAGTTGGTAACGATATCATCATGGCAAATGGTGTTCATAGAGATCTTGATATGCTTCCAGCCATTGCCCAGATCGGTCACCGTATAACCCTCACCGGAGGCAGACAAATTCACAGGAATGTAGGTCTTGCGGCCGCCTGCGTAATCCGTGCCACCCAGGTCGAAGCTGGTCAAATCGGTCTTGATCTTGAATTCCAGGTCATAGCCCTTGGCAAATGCCTTGGTCTGGTCACCGGTCTTGATCTCGAAGCGGTTATCTGCGGCTGCAAAGGTCACCTGCAGACCATCGGTGGTATCGGCAAAGCTTGCGCTGCCCTTACGCACATAGCCGTTTGCGGCAACTGCATAATCCACAGCAGGACCTTCCTCTTCCTCGATCATAGGCGCAATGTACATTTCCTTCAGGTAGAACGTACCTGCAGCATTGGTGTCATAGAAACGAACTGCGAAATTGGACAGGATGCTCTCGTGAGTCAGGACGCTCACAGGGATCTGCACCAGAATCCAGCCGTCGCCCAGATCTGCCAAGGTGTAGTTGTCACCGGCAGCGGACAGATCCAGGGTCATATTGGTCTTGCGAACGCCTGCATAGTCTGTGCCGCCCAGGTTCAAGGAGGTCAGATCCGTCTTGATCTGGAAGCGCAGGTAGTAGCCATTCTCCACAGCCTTGGTCTGGTCGCCGGTCTTGATCTCGAAACGGTTATCTTCGGCAGCAAAGGTCACCTGCAGGCCATCGTTGGTATCAGCAAAGCTTACGCTGCCCTTACGGACATAGCCGTTTTCAGCCACAGCCAGGTCAATAAGACCCACAGGCAGCTGGTGCTCTACAGTTTCCAGGGGGATCATCCAGCTATATGCAGGCTCTGCCTGGTTCACAAACCGGCTTGCATCATAACCGGTATTATCCGGGGTGTAGTCCTTAAAGCTGCGTGCTTCAAAGACGATGTCATTTTCGTACTGGTAGCACACATAGCCCTGGGATGCTGCAGAGAAATCATTGGGCATCTTCATGCTGTTACCCTCGTACCAACGAGGCTGTGCCAGAGAGGACACATGGACCGCATGGGCAATGGGTGTTTCGGTAAGGTTTTCCTGCTGGTCATAATACTTATCCACATACATGATGCCGGTATCGTACTGCACATGGGTATGACCGGACAGCCAAATGGCCTCGGTGTACTCCATCAGCAGATCCACAAAACGCTGATTGTTGGTGTATCTGACGCTCATCTGGATCGCGCCGCCGTAGCCGGGATCAAACTTATCGCCGATCTTCAGCTGTTCCACAGGGGCATGCTCCACGATGAACAGGTTATGGGTCTTGGAATAGGTATACAGGTTCTTCTCCACAAAGTCAAGCTGCACTTCAGAGAAATTGTCCTGGCTGGGGGTATTACCGGTGGAGGTCAGCTCCTGATCCATGAAAATGTAAGCATTCTCATCGATGGTGACCATGTAGTATGCCAGATTCTCACCGGCCAGGGTCACAGCCACATCCAGTTCACCGGCATAGGTATTGGCAAAGTAAGCAGGAGCGTTGTCAATGCCTACCCAGGTCTTGGTTGCGCCATCGTAGATAGCATAGGTCTTGAAATTCTTTCTGCCGGTATCGGTCTGATCATGGTTACCGATGGATGCAAAGATCAGGCCGGTAAATCCACTTTCTTCCACGCTGGATACATACTTTGCGTAGTCCGAATCGCTCTCGCCGATGTCACCGGTGATAACAATGTAAGCCATCTCTTCTGCCTGGAACTGCTTCAAAGCATCCAGCAGATACTGCTGACCCTGGTTGTAATTGGTATGCACGTCGCTGATCACAGCAAACTTTTTCACCAGCTGAGCGGTGTTTGCCTTCTGCTCCAGCAGGTAGCTGCCCACGATCTCGCCGGAGTCTTCCATCGCTGCCACCAGGCGGTCAGCCTGGGCAGGGATGGCAATGTTCTCAGCGATTGTCAAGGAGGCGGCTGTTCCCTCGGTCACATTCACAGTACCCAGGGCTCTGTAACCTGCCAGTTTGCCGTTTTCATCTGCCCAGTAGAAGCCATAAGCGCCGGTTTCTGCATTGCTCAGGGTCACTGTACCCTGGGCATAGCCTGCCCGGTCAGCCTCTGCGCCAGAGAAGGTATACTCTACGGTGGCAGAAACGCTGCCCCATGCCAGGATATTGGCAATTTCCCAATTCTCCATGGCGGACAGATTTGCATTGACCATGTCCTGAACGGCCTGCTTCTGCTCCTTGGTGTAGCCATCAAAGTTAGCATTTACGGTCTCTACCACCTGGCGCAGGGTCAGGCTATAGTCGGAACTGACGATCTTCTCGCCGCCAATGGTAATGGACGCGGTTGCATAGAGGTTGGTTTCGCCATAGTTTTTGGCATCGAAATTCTTAACACGGAGCGTCAGCTCATTCTTGAAGTTTGCGTTGCGGCTGATGGTCTTACCGCCTTCCAACCACAGGTCGTAACCGACGGAATCTACCAGAGCCAGCACAGCTTCGTCAGCATAGAACTCAGCCTTGTAACCAACGCCGGTGACGCTGGGAGCTAGGCTTCTCTTGGTGATGCCCACATAGATTCTGTGGAAGGTGTAGCCATTTTCACTCTCAATGGCAATATAACGCTTTGCAGTTTCCGCATTCTTAAAGTTGCTTACAACATTGCAGGAAACATTGCCCACGATGCCGCCGCACAGGCTTGCATCGTAAGTATCGTTGGCAGAATCCAGACCATACAATGTGCCGTTACCGGAAACATTACCGGTCAAAGTCTTGCCGTTCAGATCCAGATACAGGTCACCATTTACGGTAATGTCCTCGGTGACATCCTGGGTCAGAACCAAAATACCGCTTTCGTAAGCAGCAATGGCGGATGCCAGATCGGTGTAGCTTGCCACCAGCTGACCGTTTTTGTACAGGTCAATAACAGGTTCCTTTGCTTCTGCAATGGTATACTGAACATTGTCAATATAACCGGTAGCATCGGTCCAACCACCACGGATGTACAGGAAGCTCAATGCCTTGCTGGGGCTGCCGCTGAACTTAGTCAGCGCATTCAGATCGAAGGTCACACGGGTGTAGCCATCTTCCAGAGTCTCCAGAGTCACACCGTCATAGGGATCTACATTGCCGTTGGCATCAAAGGCAAAGTAACCGAATGCATTGTCCCAATCGGGGTTCAGGGAAATATTGAATGTACCGCTGGTGACCTTGTAATCAAAGCTCAGGGTTGCCAGCTGCTCGGTGTTGCCCAGTTCGATGGTCAAATCGGTAGCAGGTGCAATGGCCTGGCCGCGATCAACAGGCTCTACCTCAGGCTCTTCATATACCACATACTGGATATTGTCAATATAGCCGGTGGCGTCAGTCCATGCGCCACGGATGTACAGGAAACTCAATGCCTTGCTGGGGCTGCCGCTGAACTTAGTCAGCGCATTCAGATCGAAGGTCACACGAGTGTAGCCATCTTCCAGAGTTTCCAGAGTCACACCGTCATAGGGATCTACATTGCCGTCCGCATTAAAGGCAAAGTAACCAAAGTAATGATCCCAATCAGGATTCAGAGAAATATTGAATGTACCGCTGGTGACCTTGTAGTCAAAGCTCAAAGAGCCCAAAATATCGGTGTTACCCAATTCAATGGTCAGATCCTTGGATGCAGCGATTGCCTGGCCACGATCAACAGGCTCAACAGGTGCCTGTTCACCAGCAAACTGGATGTTGTCGATATAACCGGTAGCATCGGTCCATGCGCCACGGATGTACAGGAAGCTCAAAGTCTTGGCAGGATTGCCGCTGTACTTAGTCAGAGCATTCAGATCGAAGGTTACACGCTTGTAGCCGTCCTCCAAATCTTCCACAGTCACACCGTCATAGGGATCTACATTGCCATCCGCATTAAAGGCAAAGTAACCGAATGCATTGTCCCAATCGGGATTCAGAGAAATGTTGAATGTGCCGCTGGTGACCTTGTAATCAAAGCTCAGCGTTGCCAATTCTTCTGTATTGGCCAGCTCAATGGTCAAGCTTGTGCTGGGCTTAATGGCCTGGCCGCGGACGATTTCTTCCTCGACCTTTACCTCGATCTGCTGTTTGGTGATCACACCGTGATAATGGGATTTAAATTCATCCACCCAATCGGTCTGATTACCCACCAAGATATCCTTCATCAAGATATCTGTGCCATCCACCAGGCCCTCAATTTTGAAGCCGTTCATGGTTGCAGCATCGTTACCGCCAAGGATCTCAGACAATGTCCATGTGGCGGTTTTCCAGCCGTCACCCAAATCCTCCAGGGCCTTGGTAACACCGCTACCGTTCCACTCACCGGAAATATTGGATATCGCACGCAGTTTGATGCCGGTGGCATCGGTTTTTACTACCAGAGTCAGAGTATCACTGCCGGAAGTAAAGGGCGTTGTACCAAAATAAATGTTGGAATAATCACGTGCAGAACAGCTTGCATTAGAGCCGTTACACTTTTGCAGCAAGAGCGCTGTTTCCGTCTGCACCTCACCGGAATACTGCACGGTAGCTTCCAGCTTTGCAGCAGAGAAGTTTCCATAGAAGTCAATGGCCTCTACTGTAACCTTATATTCGCTGCACTTAGCCAGACCGTCCACGGTGATCTCATAGGAATCCTTCTGATCCTGAGCAGCCCAGAAGCGAGATGCCCACAGAACGCTCTTTAATGTCTGACCGGTGGCAGGATTGACCACATTGATGCGGTAGCCTTCTGTTAAATAGTACTGCTCGGTATCGTTGAAGGCCAGCTGCAAGGAAACTGTAGAACCGTTTTTGACCAGTTCCACCGCCAGGGCATCCTCTGCGCCCCATGTCAGAGCAGGTGCTGTACGATCAGCCAACTCATAAGCGAACTTCTCACTCTTGTTGGCAGCGGTAATGCCGTAAGGAATGGTATAGCTTAAATGGGAATAGCCAGTTTCCGTTGCCATGTTGAAAACGGTAGCGGTAAAGCTATCCTCGCCATAGTTCACGTCCCAAACCAGGTGGGCGCTGCCGTGAAGCGCCTTGCCCTCAGGGTCGGTGCTGGTATAGCGGCGGCTTTCAATATTCACATAATCCAAAGCTGCGCCGTTTACATCGGTTTCAATATCCACATACTTGCCGTAGGTGTGCATACCCGTATTGATGGTAGTCCACTTGTCCTGGGCAAGGCTTCTTTCGTGGAGAGAAGAGAAATGGGTATGGGAAGTCACATTCACCAAGTGGGGGTACTTTTCCATAACCGCTCTCATACCGGTGACTACCTTGCTCTCGGGCATGCCGTAGGATGCGCCGCCGTAAGTCTCACCCCAAGGATGATGGGACAGCAAATACACAGGCTCGTCGGGATTGGCCTCTGTTGCCTGAGCGATCAAGCTGTCGATCAGGGCAATATCATTTTCATGATAGCCACCCAAAGCTGCGCAGTACACCAGCTTACCATCGTCCATATAAGTCCACTGGTCAGAGGGGGCGGCCACAACATAGCTGATACCGTTTACCTCTTCCAGACGGATCGTGCCTTGCTCTGCGGTAAAATCAGACCACTTGGAAGCAAAGGCAGCGAAACGGCCAAACTGCACCGCATAATCCGTCTCCTCATGTGCGCAGGCACTGGTGGGATAGAACTCGTGGTTGCCCATATTGAAGATAAACTTCACATTTGCTTGCTCAGGGCTGCCAAATACTTCTGTAAACACGCTATCCAGCGCAGCATAGTCAGCTTCATTACCAACATTGACTGTGTCACCGTTGAAAATCATCAGATCCACGCCGTTATTCTTGGCATAGGTCAGCGTTTTCTTCAACTGCTGCTGGGTATAAGCATCATCTGCAGAAACATGAACGTCAGCTGCAATCATAACCCGTCCGAACCCAGGCTCATTTTCCCCAGGCAAAGTGAACGTCACATTGTCAATATAACCGGTAGCATCCGTCCATGCGCCACGGATATACAGGAAAGACAATGCCTTGCTGGGATTACCATTGTACTTGGTCAGTTTGGACAGATTGAAGGTTACACGGTAGTAGCCATCGTCCAGCTTCTTCACGCTAACACCATGATAGGCATCCACATTGCCGTTAGCATTAAAGGCAAAGTAACCGAATGCATTGTCCCAGTCGGGATTCAAGGAAATATTGAATGTACCGCTGGTGACCTTGTAGTCAAAGCTCAAGGTTGCCAACTGCTCTGTGTTACCCAGCTCGATGGTCAAGCTGGTACCGGGCTGGATCTGCTGGCCGCGGACAAAGCCTTCGTTGCCGGGAGCGATCTCGGTTGCACCATTGGCCGCAACATTCAGTTGCTCCAGCTTGGTCAGCAATGCCTTACGGTTGTTGTAGTGAATAGAAGCATCTGTATTGGGGATCGCGCCTTCATACAGATTTGCAGTATAAGCAGAAATATCAGAGATACCGTATTCGTTCTGCAGCATCCACAGATATTCATAATCCTCATTGGCCTCACGGATGTTCTCAATACGGATTGTACCAATGGGACCGTACACACCATATTCAGCGCCAGGCAGAACCAGGATCTGGTCACCGGGCGTACCGTTATTCACATAGCTATTCCAGTAGTCATAAGAAACAATTGCATTATTGTTCTTGCTATCATAGTAACCCCACTGATTGACGCTGGAATATACGAAGCCGTCAATACCGTAGGCATAACGCATCCAACCCTCTACGCGGGCAGAAACCAAAGGTGTGTTGATTTGGTATGTGGGATAGGGGGAAATAGGATGGCAGCAGCCATACCACCACAGTTCCTCTTCGCTATTGTACATAGCACGCTGCTGTTCGGTATTCAGCCACTGATACTGGGGTACATAGATATAGCTATCACCGGTCAGTGCTGTGCTACCGTAGTCATCATCAATAAAGGTCTCCTTATTGAAGAAGCTTCCGGTCACCTTATCTGCATAGGTCTTATCCGTAGGATTAGGACCGGTTACCAAATGCTTCAGATCCATGAAGCTTTCCTGGATGCTGGGATAAGCGTCCAGCATAGGAGCCAGTTCTGCCTTCAAGGCATCCAACTGTGCAGTAATACTATTCACAGCACGGTACTCGCTATCGTTACGGGGCTCATCGCAAATAGAACCAAAATAGCAATAGGCCTTCTTAAACAGGTCTACATCACTGCCGGATTGTGCCAAAGAAATATTCTTGTTGATCAATACGGTCAGCGTGGTCTTCAATGCGTTAATATCCAGATTGCCCTGTGCGTCCTTGGTATAGTACAGGCCATAGCTGGAGATCTCGGGAGATACTGCCAAATAGGTGGCTGCATACTCTGCAAAGGCTTCATCCCATCGGGTCAAGCTCCATGCGTCAATGGGCATAATGCGCTTGCTGACCAGATACGCATAATAGGTATCTGCCAGCTTGCGGTCAACATAGCCTTCACCAAACTCCACCATATCCCACCAGATGCCTACCGCAGATTGGGTATGCACCTGCTCAGGTACGGAAACATCGTACACATGGACAGACACAGGAATCTCCATGTCTGTACCGTTCACGGTCAGGGTGGCTGTACCGGTGTAGTTGCCGGGAGCGGCATCCTGCACATTCAGGTTTACCCAAATACCCTGGTTCTTGCCGGCAGGGATGGTATTCTCCCCTGCTTCCACAGCAGCATCCTGAGGCAGCAAAGCATCAGGGAATGTGCCGTCCACACCGGTCTTGCTATAGGTGGGGTTGTACATCTGGAAGGTATCGGACCAGTAAGGAGCATTGCCACTGCCGGATACCGTCACATAATGCTGGGTATATACCTCAAATGCCCAACCAGGAATGATGTTGCCCTTCTCATTTTGCAAACTGTGCATAGTCAATTCAAAAGAAGACACATCAAAACTGGGAGTGAGAATCATCTGAGCAGACTCCACTTCGTTACGGGCGCTTTCAAAGGTCAGCGCCTGGAAACGGCTCACAGGTGTGCCTGTTCTTTGCACCGTTTCTGTGTTGTAAGGATACGCGATACTCAGACCTTCCATAGTCTGAGTGGAAATGCCTGTCTGCTGCACCTCATTGGCCAATGCAGTTACCGGGATCATACCCAGAACCATCACCAGCGCCAGCACAAGAGACAATACCTTTTGCAGGGACATTTTCATAATAGGTTCCTCCTCGTTTTATTTTACCCGGCACGAAATCCGGGAAAGATTACATAAGCAAAAATCAGCCTGTGTCCTAGCCATTATATCTAAGCATGGCCAATTTTTCCTCCGGAATATTATGGAATATTACATGTAAAAAAAGGCGCACCTTCCCTATACCACCTAATATACCACTTGCATTATAAATCATTTCGTGATATAATGCTCGCCAAATAGTGATGTATTTATGCCAGTTTGTGACATGGAGGTCTAAAATGCAAGAATTTCGAAGTGAAATACATGAGCAGATCAAACTCCGCAGACATAGTGAGCATTATTTTCACCCCCACTTCCATAAGGAGATGGAAATTATCTTCATGCTGGAAGGGTCCAATAATGCCATTATTAACGGTACCACTTACACTATTTCTGCCGGTAGTGTATTTATCGCAAGCCCCAATATGATCCACAGCTACCCCAAGCAAACCAATCAATGCAACAGCATTTTGTTGATCGTAGACCCCCATGTGCTCATGGGTGAAGTCTCTAAAATGTCCGCCGCGGCCTTGCAAACACCCCTCTGGAGCGACCCCGGGAAGAAAAGTCCCATCTGGGCCATGCTCCAATATGCCTTTGACCACGGCAAATCCATGTCCCGAAACAGCTTTATCTCCATGCTGTCCACCATCCTTTCCATGATCCTGGATGATCTGCCAACCAGCTCCATAAACCATAACCGCCGGATCGAACAGAAGGTTCTGGAATACTGTCAGCAACACTATTTAGAACCCATCTCCACCGAACAAATCGCTACCGCTTTAGGGGTGGGCAGATTCCACGTCAGCCGCACATTTAATAACATTCTGCAAACCTCCTTCCCCACCTACATAAACGGTTTGCGGCTCAACGATGCCATTCGCCTGCTGGTAAAGACCAGATTGCCGGTTACGGACATTGCTCTGCAATCGGGTTTTTCCTCGATTCGTACCTTTAACCGCATTTTTACAGATCATTTTGGTTTTTCCCCCTCCCAATGCCGTAAAGCACGACGGGAAAAGGAACTGCTTACCTACAATTTCGACAGCCGATAAAAATAGGCTAGATGCAAAAACGCATCTAGCCTATTTTCCTTAGGAAAGCACCAAATTATCAAAATAGAGTTTTGCCACTTCGTCGGTTACATGAACCGCCAGGTCTACGTAAATCCGGAGTCCCACAACCCGCTGCCAATCCTGTTTTTTGGGGGCTTCACCCTCCTGGGTCTCAAACCAGTTTAGCGGTGCATTGGTAGGCATCCAATGGTTGAAAATTGTATCATTATACCATACCAGGGTCTTCTCTTTTCCTTCTTCATCCAAACAGATCACATCAAAACGCATCCAATAATGTCCGCTATCCTGATGGGTATCAAAGGTCAACACAGAATAATCCGACCAATCCTGTTCCTGGTCGAACATAAATGTGGCATACACATTGGGGTAACCGCAGGCATTATTAGCCCAGAACATGAGCATGCTGTTGCTTTTGGATTCTCCGGTCTCGTCGGTCGCCACCTTACATACACCGCTGGTATTGCCCTTGCCATTGCTGGTAAAGAAAGGACCGCTGATGAGATCCTTATCTTCCAATGTGGCAGGCGCCATTTCCGGCTCGTCCATGGGGTACGTATAGAGGGACATGTTGTCAAAATAAAGGCAGTTAAAAATATTGGGCACAAACTTCGAATCCATGTGAATCGTTATGCTGAAACCCACGACCCGAGACAAATCTGCATAATGTAAATAATCCAGATTCAGATAAATGGTACGCCATTGCTCCCGGACAAAATCATAGGTAGTACCATGCTTCTGCTCCTGCCCGTTTTCATCCAGATAGCGAATGGCCACGGACACCCAAGGATAGGAATTTTCTGCCAACACATCAAATTTCAGATAGTCAAATCCGCTGATATCCGTAACCTGTGGCAGATCCACATAAAGCGTAGGATAGCCGGTAGGCTCTTTTGCACCAAAGCAATAAGCATCACCACTGCCATTGCCCTTATTGGTTTTTGTCAGCGATGTAGCAGGATCTCCGCTATAGACCTTGCAGGTCTTCAGCAGATCGCTAAAATCCCCTTCCGGTACAACCGGATCCACATAGCCGGTGGTCAGCCCTTCCACAGTATTTGCATGGACAATATCCACACCGTCCACATAGATGGTGCATGCTTCGCTACCCGCATAGCGTGCTAAAACACGCAAGGAAGGCGTCCCGGTATGGGTTTCAGAATCCACAACCGGCTTTACAATGCCCATGTCATACAAAGAAAAAGCAATTTGTGTCCATTGACCGGCCTTGGCAACCTGCAACTGGGTATTTTCCGGGCTGTCCCACAGAAGCTCCATCTCCGTCTCCGGATGCCGGCTTGCCAATTTAAAGGAAACATCCTGATTCATAGGATTATACACCCAAAACGACACCGCCGCATTGCGCCATACCTGTGCTGTATAATAGGCAGGCAGTGCATAATGGCTCAGATTCAATAATGCTGCGCCACCGGCAGTGGGATTGGAAAAGTTCACCGATAAGGCAGATGTAGAACGCTCACCGTGGACAAATTGGGTATCCTTGGTAACTGTCTTGGTCACACCGGCATCGGCTTGTCCTGCAATCCCCTGGGAGGACAGCAACTGATCCATAATGTCTGCAGAAATATTCACAGGCACCACAAAATCCACACTGGAACTGTTTTTGCCTTGGGTTGCGGTCACTGTCACGGAGATATCCGCCTCTGCCTTGGGGGTAAATTTGCCCCGTCGGACCTTTAGTTCCACCGTTTCTCCCGTTTCCGGATCTGTATAGCTGGCAGTATAGCTATACTCTACATCTGCCTCTTGGGTCACCACATCAGACAGATCATACTCTATCCCCACATCTGCGTTAGGTACAGTGTCAGCAACGACAATGGGTATGGTTGGCTGTTTGGCTTGCTCCTTACCGCCGCAAGCAGAAAGTGCCAGCACCAGCAGCAGCAACACACCCCACAGTAATAAACTTCGTTTCATAGGTTATACATCCTTTCCCAATCAGTCCTTGCCCAGCAATTTGTGGTAGTAGTAAATGGGAATGGCACTCCATCCGTGGCAAAGGCTGGCAGCGTTTTCAAAATCACTTTCGCCAATCTCCGTCTCCCAAACGGTGGTACTGCCAAACTCCAGCATGGGTACATACAGATCCTCGATCTGCTTCAGGATCACCGGACCATATTTCGCCTCATCGGTTTTCAGCAGCGCATCGTTCATAAAGCAACGCATAGACAAAGAAACCGGGGTCATATGGGGATCATGCAAAATCTTTTGGCAGAGATTTTCTGCATTTTCACCGGTTACCGCTCCACACAAAATGGCCAGGCTGTTACCCAATTGGCTATAGGAGTCATGGTTGGTATAATTATAGACAATGCCCTTTTGGGTGTCCCAGAAGGTGTTGTAAATAGCCGCATTGATCTTGTCAGCCAAAGATAAATACTCATTTTCCATCCCCAGCTTATCTGCGATCACCGCCATGTTCTGCAATGCAATGCTCAAAAGCGAATTGGCGATCACATCTGTGGCAGACATGGGCTCGCCCCAGTTGACCAGCCATTCCCGCCATTCATAAAAATTCCAGTATCCCTCGCCAACGGGATTGACAAACAGACCGTTGTCCACACGGCTTGTAAAAGCCTCCAGAATGGACAGCAGCTTGGGATAGATCTGCAGTAGAAACTCCCGGTCACCGCTGTGCTCCAAATACTCCCGGCAGGCGGTTATGTAATGAAGGGAGAAGGATACGATCACAAGATCAGCCTTCATGGGATAGCAAATGGACAACAGACCGTCTTTACGGTTATCCTTGGAGATCAGTTCCAGACAGGCTTTGGGGAAAGCATACTCACCAAAGGCATAGTAACCGCAGAGCATCTGATTACGGCTATCCATGGCATACATCGCCTGCTCTCGCCAGGGACAATCCTCATAATGCTCATGCATACAAAGGCGCAAGGTCTCCACGCAAATATCATAGATCCGGTTTTGCACTTCCGTCAAAGCCGGTCTTTCTTTTTCTTCCACCACATACATGGTAGGGGCAAGGGCTATTTTGTTGATCTGCAATGGATATTCAGAGCGAACCTGCAGATATCGGCAGCCAAATCTGCGGAAAGGATTGAAATACACATTTTCACCGGCAGTTGCCCGATATTCCATAGAGAAATTTCGGCTACCCAGAATTTGACGAACTTGACCGTCCACAATATGCTCACCGAAGGCTACGGTGATGTTTTGCTCCTGTGGAGAATTCAGCACAAAGCTTAACAGACCCACTTCTTCCTTGCCCAAATCATAAAGCACTTCTGTTTCAGACAGCTGCTTGCAGAAAACACCGGGCACTTCCGGCAACATCTCCAGCTTTTTACAAGGACGGATTCGCAACGGCAGGTTCTGGTCCACCAAGGACGCAGGTGCAAGGCCCACCAATTCCCCGGTGAGCCACTGATCCTCTTTGGTGGCATCATAACCGTAGCCATAGCCCAGCTGACCGGATATCAAACTGCAACGGTGGTTCATATAAGCCTTGCTCATGCGAGCCAGGGTGCGTTCGTCGCTTTGGCAGATCACGGAATCCTTATTGACCAACGCATACAGCAGAGCCGCACGGCCGGGATAATACACGGAGGTGGTATCGATGCCATAGTACCACACAATCACAGCCAAGCGATTTTCACCCTCTTGGCAGAATTCGGTCACATCCACCTGGTCATAGACCTTATCATAGGGAAAATCTGCATACTGACCCCATGCCGCCAGCTTGCCGTTGATATAGGCCGCATAATTGCTGTCTGCAGAGATCTGTAAAATTGCCTTTCCGGATTCATAAGTAAAGCTGTCTACGAACTCGCCATATTCGTCATTTTGGGGCGCATGGTTACACCAGATCCATTTGGCAGCTGCAAGAAATTTCTCCATATTGGCATCCTCCGCTCATTTTTCTTCTTTTTTTATTACTACACGATAACGAATTATTTGTCAATAGCCCGATTCGAAAACCAAACGCAATTGCAGATATGTGCCCATAATTTTTGCCATATACTTTAAATTTTTATGGCACAGGTCACAAACTGGCACAAATACATCACTATTTGGCGAGCAAAGTATCACAAAAGGGATTATAATGCAATTGCTAGATGTGAAAGTACCCAAATTTTTTATGAATCGTTTACAAGAAACTGTAGATTCAAACAGAATCGCGGTACTACACGCTAATAAAATACCGAGGAGGACTCCACTATGCAAAAAACACTGTGCAAACTTTTGTCCTGGGTTCTGATCGTGGCAATGATCGCAAGCGTTATGCCCCTTGCCATGGCTACAGAAACCGACAACACACAGGCTTCCTATTGGGAACTGACCGCAGATGAATCTGTAAATCTTTCCCTGTCCGAAGATCTGTATGTGAATTTGAACGGACATACCCTGACCGGTACCATTGTTACCAATGGCTATATGGTGTACGGTATGGACTCCGCCACTGACGAGTATACCTGCGATAACATGGGTCTATTCGCCTGTGTGGATGCTGAGGGCAACGCAATCGTTCCCGAAAGCAATACAAAAATCGACCTGAACGGTAACACCATGCGCTATGTCGCCATCGCTACCGAGAGCGGTTACACCTTCCACCGTTTCTATCTGGGTATCACCAAGCAGAGCCTGGCTCCCAGCGTGACCGGTGTAGGCTATAAGGCCGAGTTCTACGGTGATACCATGGTGCAGGCTATTACAGACTCCATTGGCTATGACCTGTGGCTGGATGGTTACAGTGAGGTATCTCGCAGCGCAGATTTCCAGAATGCGTTGACTCTGCGTGTGAAGAATTTTGATGCCGAAAACTATGGCGAAACCACTCTGTACGCATCTGTTTGGATGTCCCTGAACGGTGAGATGATCAGCAGCAGCGAGTACAGCCTGACTCTGCGTCAGATGGTAGAAGCCATCAATGGCAACGTGAGCGCATACTCCGCAGAGCAGCTGCAGGCTGTTCGTGACATGATCGCCGCCAACCCTGTCATGGAAAACTGGCAGGTAAGCAGCATCCTCAATCCCGAGGTCATTCGTGGTCAGCAGATTCTGCCCAGCACTAGTCTGACCCTGGAACTGGGTAATACAGAGGAACTGACAACCCTGAGCTTTGACTACAAGGTCACCAGCGGTACTTTCAATATCTCTTTGAATCCCGACTGGGACAACGCTTTTGGTTACTTCGCATTCAATGCTAACGGCAATGTGGATCCCTATGATGGCGTGACTATCGTGGAGCTGGAGGACGGCTACAAGCGTGTGACCTTTGATCTGAACGCACTGACTAAGTATAGCGGCAATCCCGCCAAGACCTTAAGCTTCCTGTATATCCGTGGCGCATGGACCGATGCTACCGGCTACATTGACAATGTACAGTACACCGTTTACACCCCCACCCTGGTCTTTGATGGCGGTGAGTTTGTGGCAAGCAACAATTTGGTGGTAGAAATGGCAAACGACCAGGCTGTCACCAACATGAGTTTTGACTACAAGATCACCTCCGGTGAAAATATTGTTATGGCTCTGATGTCCGATTGGGACAACTACTACGGCTACTATGCCTTCAATGCCAATGGCAAGGTGGATAACGACAACGGCATCACCACTGAGGCCTTGGGCGATGGCTACATCCGGGTATTCCTGGACTTCACAACAATGAACAAGACTTCCGGTAGCCCCTCTTCTGTGCTGACAATGATCTATATTCGCGGCGCATGGACTACTGCCAGCGGCAGCATTGAGAACATTCGCATCAACGAAGCTGCTCTGCAACCCTCTCGTGGTCAGCAAATTCAGCCCAGCACCAGCTTGACCATTGAATTGGGCAATACGGCAAAACTGGAAACCTTAAGCTTTGACTACAAGGTCACCAGCGGTACATTTAATATTTCCCTGAATCCCGACTGGGACAATGCATTCGGTTACTTTGCCTTTAATGCGGGCGGCAATGTGGATCCCTATGATGGTGTGACCATCGAGGATCTGGAGGACGGTTACAAGCGTGTGACCTTCGATCTGAACGCACTGACTAAGTTCAGCGGCAGTCCCAGCAAGGCATTGAGCTTCCTGTACATCCGTGGCAATTGGACCGATGCTACCGGCTTTATCGACAATGTACAATTCACCAAGGCTACTTCTCCCTCCGTTTTTGAGGGCGGCACATTTGTTGGCGGTTCCGATCTGACCGTTAATTTGGATAACGATCAGGCTATCGCCAAAATGAGCTTTGACTATAAGATCACCGCCGGCGAAAACATTGTCTTGGCTCTGATGCCCGATTGGGACAACTACTACGGTTACTATGCTTTCAATGCAAATGGTAAGGTTGATAACGACAACGGCATCACCACCGAATCCTTAGGCGATGGCTATATCCGCGTATTCCTGGACTTTGCCGCTATGAATAAGACCTCCGGCAATCCCTCTTCCGTGCTGACAATGATCTATATTCGCGGCGCATGGACAACCGCCAGCGGCAGCATCGAGAATATTCGTATCAACGAGTCTGCCCTGCTGCCTCCCCGCGGTCAGCAGATCGCTCCCAGCACCAGCTTGACCATCGAGCTGGGCAATACGAAGGAACTGTCCACCCTAAGCTTTGACTACAAGGTCACCAGCGGTACTTTCAACATTTCTCTGAATCCCGACTGGGATAATGCATTCGGTTACTTTGCCTTTAATGCTAACGGCAATGTAGATCCCTATGACGGTGTAACCTTGGAAACTTTGGAAGACGGCTACATTCGTGTTACCTTTGATCTAAATGCGCTGACTAAGTATAATGGCAATCCCGCCAAAACCTTAAGCTTCCTGTACATCCGTGGCGCATGGACCGATGCCACCGGCTATATCGACAACATTTCCTTTAACTAAACCCTATGCCGCCAATCCTTTTGGGTTGGCGGCATTTCTTTTACCTATATCCTTATAAACTACATCACTATGGACTCCCCCAGTTTTACCCGCACCACCATCGCTGACTCCATCGAGTGTCACCTGATGGGCTTCAAAGCCGAAGAGAGCCGTCAAATGAACGGTATGCCTCTGGAGATCAGTCTATAAAAGCATCCCTTGGAGACTTTACAGCGCTCCAAGGGATTGTTTTCATGTTTACTATGTTCCGGGCGACGGCTGGGCGGCGAGGGCGACCAAAACGAACAACAACAATTGCAAACAGATGCAAATGGCGTAAAGAGAACGAAAAATACCCCATGATCTCCAAATCTCTTGGAAATCATGGGGTTTTATGCCATTTAGCGACAAAAGGGACGGCTTCCGTGTCGCAAGACATAAAACCGTCCCCTGTATTACCGCCGCAAATTCGGCACCAGCCCCGGCAAATTCTAACCGTTCGTTACATATGAATAAAACTGCAAAGGCCAGGGGCGAATGCCCCCGGCCTTTGCGTTAGGAAAAAAATGAAGAATTATGCAATGGGAATCAACAGCAACTTGATGATACGCTCATCGGTAGCTGCAGCGTAAGCCTTAAAGCCTGTGCCGTTAAAGCTCAGGAAACGGCTGTCGGTATTGGTGTTGATCAGCGTATAGTAACCGCCCTCTGCATCATAGGCAATGACCCACTTGTGAGTGGTATTGCCAAGCACCAGGTTTGCGCCGCCATCGGCACGCATGAGCTTCTGACCGTCAGCGGTGGTCAGGTAAGCCAGACCCTGGGCGTTGAACACATTGATATTCCAGTAGTCCACACCCTCAGTAACGATCTGGCCATCCTCCAAGGTAACAGGCAGAGCATCGATCACACCGGCAGCAGTGGAGGTATTCTGCATAGCATAATACTGACCGTCGGAATTCTGGGCAACCACAGCGTACTTGCCGGACTCCAGCTGTGCAGCAGGTACCAGCATGAACTGGATGAAATTACTGCTGCTAGCTGCAGCATATGCCTTAAATCCGGTGCCGTTATAGGCCAGGTAACGATTATCACCATTCGAGTTGCAGAAGGTAAAGTAGCCCTCCGCGTCAATCGCTACAGTCCAGTTAGCAGCAGTAGTACCGATTGCCATATTGGACTTGCTTTTTGTTCTGGAGATGTAATTGCCTGCGGCATCACGGAAAGAAACTGTACCGTCCACATTGACGATGACGCTCCATACGGTAGCATTGGCAGTGTTGTCCAGAGAAACCTCTGCAGCAGTGATCGCACTGCTTGCAACACTATTGCCTACAGCGTAGTAGGCATCGCCAGCCTTGGCAACCAGTACATAACGACCAGACTGCAGGCCGGTAGCCTCGATAGCACTAAACTTAATGTCGTAGCCCTTTTCCTGCACGTTAGAAGCGGTATATACCTTGAAACCAGTACCCTGATAGCTCAGGTAACGCTTATCTGCATTGGTGTTACGGAAGGTAAAGTAGCCCTCTTCAGACACACCAACAGTCCACTTGGTAGCGGTATCGCCCAAAGACAGATTGGAGGACTCTGCATTGCTGACCAGGTACTGACCGGCAGCATTAGAGAAGGTAGCCAGACCTTCCTCGTCGATGGTAATGGTCCAAGGATCCATTGCCAGAATCTCGCCGTTAACATAGACCAGGTCATGGGCTGCTGCAACACCGCTGGTAATGGTAGTACCCACAGCCTTCTGATCCACAGCAGAAACCAGCATATAAGTACCGCTGGTCAGAACGGGCTTCTCCTTCACAGGCAGAAGCATGATCTGAATGAAGCGCTCCTCGGTAGCTTCCTTATAAGCCTTGAAGCCGGTACCGTTGTAGCTCAGGAAACGCACATCGGTATTGATGTTTGCCAAGGTGTAGCAGCCGCTCTCGTCTGCAACCAGCTGCCACAAAGTCTCGCCACTGCCAATGTCCAGATTTGCGCTGCCCTCAGCACGCATCAGGTACTTGCCCTCTGCGTTGGTCAGAGTCACGGAGCCATATGCATCCTGCAGGTTGACACTCCACTTGTTGGTATCGAAATCGGTCACCATGCCATCCTCCACAGTAACCTCAACAGCCTCGACCACACCGCCTTCTGCGGTGCTGCCCATAGCATAATACTTATCACCTGCCACAGCGACCACAGCGTACTGGCCTGCAGCCACATCTACGGTGGGCATGGTGGGGATCAGCATCAGCTGAATGAAACGGCTGTCGCTTGCTGCAGCATAAGCCTTAAAGCCGCTGCCGTTATAAGCCAGATAACGGCTGTCAGCTGTATCTGTATTGGACAGAGTGTAGTAGCCCTCTTCATCCACAGCCAGCTTCCAGTTATCCTTCTGCTCGTCATTATCGTTAATATACAGGTTGGCCTTGCCTTCGTCACGCCACAGGTGTTCACCCTCGGCAGTGGACAGGCTCACAGTACCGTACTGATCCAGCACAGTAATGTTCCATTCGGGTGCATTGTCGGTGACGATCTGACCCTCTGCGCCGGTGGCATCAATGGCCTCAGCCAAACCGCTGCTGGCATTGCTGCCCAGAGCATAGTACTTATCACCAGCCATGGCAATGATCTGATAGGTGCCGCTTACGAAGCTGACCTTCTCCTGCCAGTTGAGGATCTGAGCCACATTCCACTGTGCCACAGTATCGGCATACTGCTTCAGCAGGCCCTGCACAGCCTGGATCTGGGTCTTGTTATAACCGCCGATACCGCTGTTGATGCTCTCAATCACAGCCTTCATGGTGGTTACATGGGTATCACTATAAATGGTCTGATCGCCAATGGTCACAAATGCGCGACCATTGATATTCATTTCACCACCGCCGTTTGCCAGAATGTTCTTCAGGCGCAGCGCCAGGGTGTCTTGAATATTTTCGGTTTTGGTATAGGTGACCACATTACCACCGTCTACCCACAGTTCAAAGCCGAAACCGGTGATTTGGCTCATAACTGCCTCGTCTGCCAGGATCTGCGCCTTGTAGCCAAGAGCATCATTGACAGGGTCCAGGCTCACATGGGTCAGCTGTACCTGACAGCTCAATGTGTCCTGTTCGTTGCTTTCTACCTCTGTAGCCAATACAGTTGTGCCAAACAGACACAGGCACAGGATCAGCGCCAGAAGAGAACGGGTCATGGTTTTCATAGGGATTCCTCCTTACGGTTTTGTATTGGAATAGCATATCAAGGGATGGCTCGATCTGCTTATTCTGTGAATTCAGTATTGTGGAATACCACATTTTCTGTGTACTTCAGCATGGGAAGTTCCGGTTTTCTGTCCCAACAGGCTGCGCCGTGGTGACGGTAATCCGGCAGGTCTTCCTCCGGAAGCTTCTCAAACCGACAAGCGTTGAAACGAATGTTTTTTACTTTGCAATTTTCCCGACCAATCAGATGGGGGAACTCCAGACCCCGGCTCTGAATATGGGAAAAATCAATATTGCGGATACCGGCACAACGGGTCTCCGGCAGGGGATGCACAAAGATCTTAATGGGTCTGCCGTAGATCTGATCCATCATAATATTATTGAAGGACAGATTTTCCACCAGGGTGTCTTCCCTGCCCCGATCTGCCATTTCCTCATGGAACTTAGGCAACGCGATGGCAATACCCACAGAGGTGTCGGTCATTACGATATTGCTGAAGCAGCAATTACGGATCACGCCGTCATTGACCCAACCAATTCTGATACCGGCAGAATAGCTGGTCAGGTTACAGTTGGTCACCGTCACCCGTTCACAGACCTTATTTTCCCGCAAGGAGCGGTTATTGGCACGGACAATGATGCAATCGTCACCACAGGTAATGCTGCAATTTGCGATGGTCACATCCGTACAGGAATTGATATGGATGCCATCATTATTGGGGTACTGTACCTCCGCATAGATCCGGCATTTATCAAATACCACATACCGACAGTCATGAATCCAGTAGGACCAGCCGGAGGGCTGATTGACCATAGCAACATTTTCCACACGAATATTCTGACAACCGGTGAAGAACACCACTCGGGGCGGTGTGGGAGCATCGATCCGCAGGTAATTCCAACCCTTCCAGGCATCGGATTTTTCCACGAAATATGTGCCGTTGCAATCAATCGTACCCATGCCTGTGATAGAAATATCTTCACATTCCTCTGCGAAAATCAAACAGGCATTTCTGTGACGAGGCAGGTCATAGCTATTGTCGATGTGCTTCAGCTGGGGCTTTTCCGGGTAATCCTCACACCGGGGGGATCCCAGCAAAGTGCCGTCACAGGCCAGGTGCAATTCCACACCGCTTCCCAAAGTCAAAGAGCCGGTCATATATGTACCCTCTGCGATCAGCACACGACCACCGCCAGCCGCCACACAGGCATCAATGGCACTTTGGATGGCCTGGGTATTCAAAGTCTGACCATCGCCTACTGCACCGTAGACACGGATATCAAACTCTCTCATGCTTTCTCTCCTTTTCTGCGGCTGTGAGTACACCTTGCAAAACCAGAGCCACCACAACCATCAAACCTGCCATCACAAACAACACCGGTTCATAAGAACCCAGAATATCAAAGGTTATATTGGCAATGGGAGAACCCAAAGCGTAACCTGCAGTATTCACAGAAACGATCAGGCCCATGATCTTGGCAAAGGATTTTTGACCAAACAAATCGCCGGCGATGAGGGGCAGCATAATGGTCTCCAAAGGCAACGCAAAGGAAGACACCACACCGTAGACCATGGCCAGTACCATGCCGGTGCTGCTGGCCGTTACCAATGCCAGGGACACAAATGCGATAATGGCCGCCAGTTGGCACAATAGCAAAACCTTCCGCAAGCCGATCTTATCATGGACAAAACCGCTGAGGAATTTTGCTGCGGTCAATGCCAGAGAATGGGCACTCATGACCGTGGCCATATAGCCTGCGGACAGGTTCTGATCATCCATGTGGGCCGCAGAGATACCGTTAATGCCCTGTAGGGCTGCACCTGTGAGGAAAATACAAACCAGCGCAGCGTAGAAATAGGGCTTTTTCACAGCTTCTGCAAAGGAAATACCCTCCCAGGATGTGTTTTTAGCCTTCTTCTTGGGGATCTCCCCTTCCATGCCCTTGGGAACATCCCGGATTAGGGACACCACCAGCACACCCACAGCTACCAGAATAGCCGCCACCAACAGGTAGGCATTGCGATAGCCGAATGCGTTGTTTTTTTCATAAATAATAGGGGTTACGATCTGCGCCGCCAAAGCGCCGCCCAGACCATTGGCTGCCAATACAAAGCCCATGATGGTGCCTTTTTTCTCTTTGCACCAACAGTTGACCACATAGCCCACCATGGTGGTGGTCGTCCAGGAAAGGCCGATACCCAGGAAGCAACCACCCAGATAGAACATCCAGATATTGGTAGCCTTGGCATAGAGCAATGCGGAAACGGTCAAGCAGGCAAAGCCTGCGGCAATCAGCTTTCTGGCACCGAACTTGGCGATCAATGCGCCAAAAAACAAGTTCACCACCGCCGTAGCAATGTAGCGGCAACTGTCATTGACGGAAAACAAACTACGCTTGATATCCAGTGCCTCGGTAATGGCAGACAGGTATAAGCCTTTATTACTACTGCAAAAACCCAGACAGATGAACACCATCAAAAACATGGCGCCGATAATGACCCATCTGTAACGGGATCTTGTATTGCAAGGATTCGACGAATTCAAAAAATACACGCCTCTTTTCTATTGCGTAACAGTTATTGATTGCGACGGAACCACCGACCGGCGGTATCTCGCAATGTGCGTTTCTTATAGGGTTCTGCCATGGGGAACAAGCCGTTAATGGCAGAGATAGTCTCTTGGGATAAATAGGGGCATTTGCCCAATTCCTTACGCTCATCCGCCGACCATTGGGCATAATGGGCGCAGCTTTCACACTCACATTCTTTGCAATCGGTTCCCGGCAGCATGGGCAGGATCTCCTTGGCATTGCGCTTGGAGGCCCGATCCACCATCCAGATGCCGATAAAGGTCACGAAAATGCTGATTACAAAAGAAATCACCATGACCAGACCAAACAGCAGAAGAATATAGAAAATAATACCAATCAACGGGCTCATAGCTTCCTCCGCTTCCTCAGGCCATATAGGCTGTCAGTTTATCCGGGAAATTTACGGTCATGCCGTCTACACCGGCATCATAAATAGCCTGCATACGGACTTCACTTTTCACACCCCAGGGACGCACAGAAAAGCCCTCTCCATGTAACTGCTCCACCAAATCCGGTGTAATCAGTTTTCCCTTGGGACATACCTGCTCCACACCCATGGTTTTCAGAACCTTGATCACCATCGGATTCACATCGTCGGTCAAATAGCCGGCCTTGTATTGGGGGGCATAGAGCTTGGCTCGCATGAGACATTCCAGTTTAAAGGATGTGAGTACAGTTTTTTCCTGCATTTGGAAGCGATCCAGCAGATCAATGGTCTGCTGCTCGGTGAAGGCTTCCTTAAATTCAATAGCAAACTGAAGATCCAAATGGGCAAAGGCCTCCAAAAACTCCTCCAACCGGGGAATTCTTCCGCTCAAGCCGTAATTGCTCACCGGCATGGTCAGCAGCTCATCATAGGTATAATCTTGAATTTTACCGGGCTTACCGGTCATCCGAAGGATCGTATCATCATGGAACAGCACCAAAATGCCGTCCTTGGTGCGCTGTACATCGGTTTCAATACCGTTTGCACCCATCCCAATTCCCAGATGGAAGGCTTCCATGGTATTTTCCGGCGCATAGGAGCTGGCGCCTCTATGGGCATAGTTAATAAAATGATTCCTTTGCACAGCGATTTCCTCCTTGATGGATGGGATCGGTCACGAAAAGCCGAGTAACGGCTTTTCGTGACCATATAAAACTTAGTCCAGCTTGGGAACATCCTTCCAGATGTGTCCCTGAGAAGCGCACTCGTGGGCGATCAGGCCGGGCAGAGTCAACTGGGCAGCGATCTCCACGGTTGCGAAAGGCTCCTTGTCGTATTCCAGATAATCCAGGAATGCCATTGCGCCGTAGTAGTCACTGGTACCGTGACCGCCGAAACGCAGACGCTTGGGTGTATCCAGATTGGTGCCGTTACAGTTCATGGGCACAATGCGCTTGTCGGTTGCACCGAAGAAGCGGTTACCCACGGTGTTATAGCCGGCAGTACGACCGGTCTCCAACAGACCATCGGTGCCGTACAGATTGTAGGTAATAATATGCTTTTCACGAGGTGTTACCTGGCTACGCAGGATCTTGATGATACGACCCTGTTCTGTCTCAAACAGAGCAGCCTGCATATCAATGGTAGAAGGATACAGGCTCTGATCCTCCACGATGGTTGCCTTATTGCCCCATGCGGTCGCCTTGCAGATGCGGTCATTGTTGCCAATGAGGAACATCAAGGGGCCCAAGCTATGGGTGCAATAGTGGATGGGAGGACGGTAAGTACGCCAGTAGGTCTCACCGGGTCTGGTGCCTGTGTCGTACAGACGCTCACGAATATCGTGGACGTACTCAGCCTCTGCGTAGTGGATGCGGCCAATACGACCATCGTCCACATACTTCTTCCACTGCTGAATGAAATCCAGGTAAATGTAGTTCTCACCCAGCATGTACTTCATGCCGGTCTCTCTGACTGCATTCAGAATATTCTGGCAGCCCTCCACCGTATGAGCCATGGTAACCTCAGAGAACACATGCTTGCCTGCTCTCAGAGCCTTAATGACCTGCTCCTCATGGAAAGGAATGGGCGTACCCACCACAACTGCGTCAATATCGGTTTCCAGGAACTTGTCATAGTCCTGGAAGCATGCCTCATCGGGCAATCCGATTTCTTCAGCAGAAGCGGCCAGGTTATGCTCGCTCAGGTCGCAAATAGCAGTGATTTCAGAACGGTCACTGCGATGGAAAGCCTTAACGTAAGCACCGCCACGACGGATGCCTACAACGCCGATCTTAATTTTGCTCATAATCTTCCCCACCTTCCTTCATTACTCAAAACGAGGCACATCCAGCCAAACATTGCCGGTAACGGCGGCTTCATGTGCGATCAAACCGGGCACAGTGATCTCAAAGGCACGGTCCTCGTTCAGGATGGGTGTCCGGTTAAACTCAATGCAATCCAGGAAATCCTGGGCAATGTAATAGTCACTGGTGCCATGGCTGTTCTTGGCAAAATCAGGTGCTTCCACCTCATTTTCGTAGCAGTTGATGGGCATGGACTTCTTGTCGAAGCCTTCAAAATAACGCATACCCACAACATCCTTGCCATGACGGTTATTTTCCAGGAAGCCCTTGGTGCCGTACACGCTGTAATATACAGTGTGGGGCTCGGGACGAGGTGTTACCTGGCTGCGGCAGATCTTGATGCCACGACCCTGCTTGGTCTCAAACAATGCTACCTGCATATCGATGGTGGAGGGCCAATACTCCTCAACCATGGTGTTCTTATTGCCCACACCGGTAGCCTTGACGATATAGTCGTCGCCCATCAGATACATCAGAGGGCCTAAGCAATGGGTACAGTAGTGGATGGGAGGACGATAGGTGCGCCAGAAATGCTCACCGGACTCCTTGTCCATCAACAGCTTGCGAATATTGTGGATATACTCAGCTTCTGCATAGTGGATGTTGCCGATCATGCCGTTGTCGATATGCTTCTTCCACTCCTTGATGAAATGGAAGTACATATAATTCTCACCCAGCATGTACTTACCCTTAGCACGCTTGGCAGTTTCCCAAATGTGCTTGCAGCCCTCCACGGTGTTAGCCATGGTCACCTCGCTGAGCACGTGCTTGCCTGCCTCCAGCGCCTTAACCACCTGCTCCTCATGGAAAGGAATGGGTGTGCCAACAATGACAATGTCGATATCCGCAGTCAGGAACTGATCATAGTCTGTATATTTCTGAGAGTCGTTCAGATTCAGCAGCTTGCCTACATCCTCAAGCTTTGCCTGATCCAGATCGCAAATGGCTGTGATCTCAGTACGCTCGCTTCTTGCATAGTTGCGCAGATATGCACCTCCGCGGCTTACGCCAACGATGCCTACCTTGAGCTTGCTCATATTGTATTTTCCTCCTTGATAGCTCTCGGTTTTTTCAACCGGTTCATTTCAGTTTTATGTGCTCCCGGGGTTCTCCCCGGGAGAATTAGAATCATTGCTCACCGTGTACGGAGGGATTGATCCAGTAGGTGTTATACAGAGCTCTCCACTCACCGGGGAACTGCACGACCAGATCCTGGCTGCAGAAATAGGTGCCGTTGGAGCCGCCGATGGGGATAACATGGGCATTTTCCACCCAAGCGTCAGACAGCTCATCCCAATGCTTCAGGGATTCTTCGCTATTGAACATCAGAGTACCGGACTTTTCAAACTGCTCCTCAGCCCACTCATAGTTGTTACGCCAGAAACGAACACGGAAGTTGGTGACCAGGGTTGCAGGAACCAGATCAGACTGAGCAGATGCCTGCCATACGAAGTCATAGTCATTTTCCGTAGCCTTCTGGTACATGGACTTATAGGTGCTGTCGTCGTAGTACTTGATCTTGATCTTAATACCAGCCTCAGAACACATGTTCTTAATGACCTCACCGGTCACGTTGTTGGAAGAAGGTGCCAGCATGATGATGGTCTCATCCTTGAACTTGGACTTGGACAGGTACTCCTTAGCCAGTTCCACATTGGCCTTACCGGCAAAGTCAGCGTCGCTGAACTTGGTGGTGTGGTAGGGGCCTTCGCCCATGGGAGAAGTCTCCATGGTGTAGTAGCCCTTGCCGTAGGTGACCTCCAGCAGAGTCTCGTAGTCGATGGCAGCGGCGATTGCCTTACGCATATACTCATCGTTACGGGTGAAGTCCATGGTGTTAAATGCCAGATAGCCGATGGTACCAATGGGATCGGTAACCACCTGCATGTTGGAAGCCTGCATGGTATCCAGGAACACAGAACCCAGAGAAGCCAGGTCAAACTCGCCCTTCATGATACCCATGGCCACAGCGTTGGAATCGGAAGCGTAAACAATGTTGATACGATCCAGGTAAGCGTAACGAGGACCTGCAGCACCCTGCAGAGTCTCGTCCTTCTGAACATAGTCATCGAAACGTACCAGGCTTACCTTATAGTCGGGAACATAGGCATTCACATCGATCTTGTAGGGACCGGTACCGATGCAGTCCTTAGCCTCGATGATCTTAACATCCTCATCGGTAGCGTTGGGATCCTTGCTCTTGTAGCTCTGCCATACAGAAGCAGGCAGCACGCACATGTAGCAGTTGTTGCTGGACAGCTGATACAGAGTCTGTACGTTGTAGGAACTAAACTTCAGGGTCATCTTGTTATTGTCATAGTCCATGACGATCTCATCCAACAGCGCACGGACATAGTCCAGCATCTGGGTGGTCTTGTTGTACTCAATGGAAGCACGCAGGTCGTCAATGGTAACCAACTCGCCATTGTGGAACTTGACGCCCTCTCTGGGCCACAGGGTCAGAGTCAGATTGTCCTCAGACAGTTCGTACTCACAGACGCCGGGGTAGATATTGCCGTCATTGTCACGGGTCAAGAAGTTCTCCACCACGTTGGTGCTCCAAATGTATCTGTCCCAGCCACTACCGGTGGGATCGAGATTGGCGCCGCCAGCGCCTACATAAGCCAGATTCAGAACACCGCCGTAAACGCTGTCCTCACGGACACCGCCACCGGCATTGGGATTTGCGCCACCGCCACAAGCCACCAGACTCAGCAGCATAATGGCGGATAACAAAATACTAACCAGTTTTTTCATAGTCGTTTCCTCCATAAAATTGTTTTATCCATGCGTTACCAAACGCAAGCTTACAGATTTTTCGGGTTTAGTCGATTTGACCCACATAATGGCAAGCCACCAAATGTCCGTTGCCGCAATCCACCACAGGAGGCTCTTCCTTACACTTTTCTGTCGCATAAGGACAGCGGGTGTGGAAACGGCAGCCTACAGGAGGCTTCACCGGGCTGGGGATATCGCCTTCCAACAGGATTTCCTCCTGCTGCAGATCATCATCCACCGTAGGTGCAGCAGACAGCAATGCCTTGGTATAGGGGTGGGTGGGGTTATGGAAGATATCTTCCTTAGTACCGATCTCCACCACTTTACCCAAATACATAATCATAATGCGGTCACAAATATGTTCCAAAACCGACAAGTCATGGGACACGAACACATAGGTCAGCTTCAGGTCATCCTGCAACTGTTCCAGCAGGTTCAAGATCTGGGCACGAACGGAAACGTCCAATGCCGATACCGCTTCGTCGCACATGAGCAGCTTGGGTGTGGTTGCCAATGCACGGGCAATGACGATACGCTGGCGCTGACCGCCGGAGAACTCATGGGGGTAACGATCCACATAGGAAGGATCCAGGCCCACCTGCTGCATCAGCTCCCGAACACGAGCCATGCGTTCTTCCTTGGTCTTATAGATCTTATTGATAATCAGAGGTTCTTCAATGGTGCTGCCTACTGTCCAGAAGGGATCTAGGGAGCTATAAGGATCCTGGAACACCATCTGCATATCGCAGCGTTTCCTTTGCAGAGACTTGCCCCGCACGGAACGGAAATCCGTACCGTCATATTCCAGCTGTCCGTCAGAGGGTTCAATAATACGGAGCATGGAACGGATCAATGTGGACTTACCGCAACCGGACTCACCGGCAACACCTAAGGTCTCACCCTCATACACATCGAAGCTGACACCGTCCACAGCCTTAACATAGGCCTTCTTCTCAAAAAACCACCGCTTCAAAGGAAACCATTGCTTCAGGTCACGCACCTTGAATATGACTTTCTTTTCTGTGTTTTCCATGATTAGGCCTCCTTACCGTCTTGATAGCGGAAGCAACGCACACGATGACCGCCGCCCAAGTCATAGGAATCGGGCTTGCAGGCCTTGCATTGCTCTGTGGCATAAGGACAACGGGTGGAGAATACACAGCCCTCGGGGAAATCACCGGCCTTGGGAACTACACCGGGGATGGTGGCCAGCGCACCGCTTTGACCAAATTTGGGCAAAGTGGACAGCAGGCCTGCTGTATAGGGATGGGAGGGGTTGGCGAACAGATCCTTCACCATAGCCTCTTCCATGATCTCACCGCAGTACATAACGATAACGCGATCGCACATTCTCTTGATAACACCCAAGTCATGGGTAATGAACATGATGGCTGTACCCAGCTCATCACGCAGATCCTTCATCAGCTTCAGAACCTGTGCCTGAATGGTCACATCCAATGCAGTGGTGGGTTCGTCAGCGATCAGAAGTTCCGGTCTGCAAGCCAAAGCCATGGCGATCATGATTCTCTGACGCATACCGCCGGACAGCTGATAGGGATATTCCTTCATACGCTGCTCCGGTTCTGCCACACGGGCCATACGCAGCATCTCAATGCCCCTGGCATTGGCTTCTGCCTTGCTCAGACCCTGATGGAGCATGAAAGTCTCTCGCAGCTGATGGCCAATGGTAAACACCGGGTTCAAGCTGGTCATAGGCTCTTGGAAGATCATGGAGATTCGGTTACCACGGATCTTCTGCATCTGCTTAATGGGCAGATCCAACAGATTTTCACCACGGAAGCTGATCTGACCGGCAATTCTTGCAGGAGGTGTTTTTACTAACCGCATAATGGACAAGGAAGTCATGGACTTACCACAGCCGGATTCGCCAACGATACCCAATGTCTCGCCCTTATGGATCTGAAAGTTCACTTTGTTTAGGATCTTTACGGATTCGTTGTAGTCATTGTCAAACCACAGTTCCAGATCCTGAATATCTAATATCACTTCTCTGTTTTCAGACACCGCAGCCACCTCCTTACTTCAGTCTGGGATCCAGCCGCTCGCGGAGGCCTTCACCGAAGAAAATAAATCCAAACACCGCAACGATCATCCAGATACCGGGCCAGAGGATCATGTGGGGATATACCAGGAACATGCCCTGACCGTCTGCAATGGTTGCACCCCAGTTAGGAATGGTGGGATCCAGACCAACGCTCAAATAAGCCAGCGTTGCAGCGGACAGAATCGTACCGGAAATACCGGTGCAGAAACGAATGATCAAATAGTGGGAGCAGGAGGGCATAATATGCAGCAGCATGATCCGCAGATGGGATGCGCCCATAGCCTTTTCCACTTCAATAAATTCCTTTTGCCGCAAGGAAAGCACCTGGCTTCGGGTCATACGGCAAACACCGGGCAAAGCTGTGACCACCAGGGCGATCATCAGTTTTTCGATACCCGGTCCAAGAACCGATGCCACAACCATGGCAAGCAGCGTAGTAGGCAGAGAGTGCAGACCCTCCATAATACGCATGAGCACAGCATCCACCTTTTTGAAATAACCACAAAGGATGCCGCAGAATGCGCCAACTACTACCGCGAAGAAGTTAACACCAAAGCCCAGCAGCAGAGAGATTCGGGTACCATAGACCATACGGGAGAAAATATCCCGTCCGTGGGTATCCGTTCCCAACAAATGCTCAGACGAGGGCAAATCAAAACGGTTTGTATAGTCATAAGCATCGGGATCATGGGTGGCAATATAAGGTGCAAACACAGCCATGATGATCAATACAGCAATGATCGTACCGCCAACCAGCATTCTGCCGTTTCGTTTTATAAAGTTCTTCAGCGGCATTCTTCTTTTTGTTTTCATCGTTTACCGCCTCCTTTATAGTTCGATCCGGGGATCCAGTTTCTTATAGACAATATCCAGCAGAATGTTCATACCTGCATAGATCAAGGTAATAAACATGATGATGCCCTGCTCCTGATAATAGTCGCTTCGCATCAAGGAGGTGTAGGCCAGCTTGCCTACGCCTTGGATATTGAACACGTTCTCAATAACCGTAGAACCGCCCAGCATTGCGCCAATCGAGCCGCCCACAATGGTCACCACCAGAGACATGGTGTTCTTCAGAGCATGCTTATAATTGACCATCCGCTCCGACAGGCCCTTGGCACGGGCGGTACGGATGTAATCGGCGCTGAGTACATTGAGCATCTGGGAGCGAGTCTGTCTGGCAAGACCTGCCACGTGACCCATACCCAAAGCAAAGCAGGGCAGAACCAGAGATTTGAGTGCTTCTCCCCAGCCGTAATGTTCTATGAGTTTATAGCCGTCCAAGGGGAAGATATCCATCTTGAAGCTGAAAATATACAGTAGCATCAAGCCCAGCCAGAATGTGGGGACGGAGTCAAACAGAATGGACGATGCGGAAATGGTGTAGTCCAGCGGCGAATTTCGGTGAGTCGCCGCGAACACGCCCGCTGGTATGGCGACCACCATGGTAAGTATGGTACTAAAGAACGTGATGAGCAAGGTAGGCTCCATACGATCCGCAATGGCCTGGAACACAGGCTCTTTACTGAACAAGGAGTTACCCCAGTCACCTTTGAACACATTTTTCATATACCGCAGATATTGGACAATGGCCGGATCGTCAAATCCGTGTTTTTCCTCCAACTCCTGTACCTGCGCATCGGTCATATCCTCGGTGTCATACATCAGATGGATGGGATCTACAGGCAGAGCCTGCATCAAGAAGAAGATGATGGCCATGGAAATGAACACCGTAGGGATCAGTGACAGAATTCGTTTGACGAGAAACTTTCCCATTTTGCATATATCCTTTCTATTTAGATTGGTAAGCCTGTGGTCTGCACTCTGGCAACACCCAGACCGGATGCGGTGGCAAACAAGGTCACTTCCTCTGCCTCCGGCTTCACCGCCACGGTGATCCGACCTGCGTACATTTGCCGCACAGGACTGCCTACAGGGGTATGGTCACAATTATCCGAGCCTGTGGCAATTACCTTGCCGCCTTGGGCTGCAAAGGTTACCAAAGGATCTGCATCCGGCACCGCCTGTCCGTCCTCGTCCAGACACACACAGGTAAATAGCATGAGATCCTGCGGATCGGTCACTGTGGTTTCCGGAATCAGTTGTAGCTTGTATGCCGGCTTTGTAGTTTGGAGCAAATCCCGGCATGCCGCTTGATCTTCCCGGTAGCCTACAGCCTCCAAGGTGCCTGCTTCGTAGGCCACCTGCCATACGCTGTAGCTATAAGGCTTTACCTGCTGACGACCAAGGCTCACACCGTTGAGAATCAACTCCACCGTAGGGCAATTGGAGTACACGTGGATCTCCACCGGCTGTTTCTCCAACCCCTTCCAATTCCAATGGGATGCAATATGCACCATGGGCTCGGTTTTCCAGAAGGATTGATTCAGATAAAATGCGCTCTTTTTCTGCAGGAACATATCGATGGCACCGGAGCGTGCGCCAATGGCAGGCCATTGCGCCTCTCCACGGTAGTCAATGCCGCTCCATTGATAGCCGCCGATGACCCAGGGACGAGCCTTCAAAAAGCTCCAGGAATAGGATCTGCCGGGATATTTGGCGCTGCGGTCATGATCCAAACACCATGAGCGAGGACCGCTGTCCGGCGCTGTTTCCGATTCCTTTACCAAATACCAGCCCCGGGTGGTGTCCGTAGAACAGCACTCCGTTGCCAGAATGGCTTTGTCCGGGTACTGAGCACGTACCGTTTCATAAGTATGCAAATTATAATTGATGCCGATCACATCACAATCCGCAAAGACCGCAGAGGCTGTGGGATCAAAATTCTCCGCACACAGGATCAGACGATCCGGATCCAGGCTGCGAATGGTATGAACCATGGCTTTATGGATGCGTTTACCTATAGGTGTAATGTGATTGGGTTCTTCGTTGCTGGTAGACCAGAAGATCACGCTGGGGTGATTGCGGTCACGACGGATCAGAAATTCCAGTTGCTCCCGTCCGTCGGCAGTGGTATCAAACCGTCGGGTCTCATCCACCACCAAAAAGCCCATTTCATCCAGCATATCCATGGTGGATTCTTTATGGGGGTAATGGCTGGTGCGGTAGCCGTTAGCGCCCATTTCCTTTAACAGCTCCAGCTTGTACCGGTTAATATTATCCGGCACAGCCAAACCGGTGAGAGAAAAATCCTGATGGCAGTTCACACCGTTGATAAAGGTGGGTTTGCCGTTGATCAGCAGGCCATGCTCAGCATCTGCAGACACTGTACGGAAACCGATCCGTACCCGGTTTTCATCCACCGGCTCACCATTGACGCAGAGTTTCGTAACCACCGTATATAGGTTGGGCGTTTCGGGACTCCACAGTTGGGGATCTTCAACTTTCGCCACATACGCAAGCATGGTCTTTTCCCGGGGCGGCAACAGCCCTTCCGTCCAGGCTTGGGCCACTTCCCTTCCCTGATCGTCCAACAACAGGCTGGTTACTGTCACGGATGCCGGTACATAATCATCGTTGCACAGGGTGGTTTCAAACTCCACCGCCCAACTACCGTCGGCCTTCTTCCGGGCCGGGGCATATACACCATAGCGATCAATGGACACAGGCTCGGTGACTACCAGCCGCACATCCCGGTAAATACCGGCACCGGCATACCACCAACCGTCCTGTTCCTGTCCGTTCACGTAGACAGCGATCACATTTTCTTTTTCAAAATACACAAAATCTGTAATATCCACCCCGAAGGACACGGCTGCCGCAAAGCTTCTGTGGATCAAAATACCATTGAGGTAAATGGTAGCTTCGTGGGCGATACCGTCAAATTCCAGACGGATCCGCTTGTCCTGCCATTGGGGCTCCAGAGAAAAATGTCTCCGATACCAGGCGTTGCCGTATGTAAAGAAGCCTTTCTGGGCATTTGCCCCTTCCCGGGGTGTTTGTCCCACAATATAATCATGGGGCAGATCCACATTGTGCCAACCCTCATCCCGTAGTTCATGGGTGGCATCCCGGTAGCCCTTCTCGCTGTCATCATAGTGGTAAGCAGCAGGTCCCATCAGCTTTCGCACGGTCTTGCTCTGGTATACCACCGCAGGCTTATTCAGCGGTACAGGCAACTGGATATCGCCTTCATAGAATCGCCAATCCCGATTCAATGAAATCGTTTGTCTCATACGCTTTCCTCCTGTTCGTTATTACAGGCTTTTTATGAGTGCCGCATATCGGGGCAGCAGCCAGCGGTAGGCCTCCGCAGAAAAATGATAATTGGGTTTTTCTGCACCCTTGGCCATGGCTTCATCGATCCAGGGCCGCTGGGAAAGATTTTGGAAGCTCAAGCCACTCATGCGGTAATTATCAAAACAAGGGATACTGTATCGGCCTGCGACCAGCAGCATGGCATCCACATAATCAATATCTCGCAGACCCAATTCATTGGGTTTGCGCTTGCGGTTATAATTGGTCATAAATAAGATTCTTGCCTTGGGATACTTTTCCAAAAGTCCCTGCGCCAGTACATTGAGAGCGCCCATGAAAGTGGTATCATCCATGGAGTCCGGCTCTCCCATCGGTACATTCAGCCGTCTGTCATTGGCACCACCCAGCACCACCACATAGTCCGCACCGTCTTCCATTTCTCTATAACGACGGCACATAGGCTCGGAGTGCCCTTCCACATAAGCTAGCGTGTTGCCATTGACACCATAATTGAACACACGCATACCTTCCTGCTGTGCCAACAAACTGGGCCAGGTATACTCTGTGCCGGAAACATTACCGTAAATCAGAGAGTCTCCCAAGGCCACCAGGGTCTTATCTTTCAGGTTCGACATACGTCCGCCTCCTTACATTTTCGGAATCTTGCCCATAGCAAGCAATCATGCAATTATATTTTACCGCAACACGCCTCAGAATGACATTTAATGTTTCTATATTAAGTTTTAACTACACTAAATCTTTGTGGAATTCATCTTTAACTAGGCTTTGTTTTCTGTTAATATTTACTAATAGACTTTGTGGTATTTTGCCAGTAAAATAGATTTAACGCTATATTTTCAAGGAAGGAGGGGCGCAATTTGGAGTTTATTCAATTAAAATATTTTCAAGCCGTTGCAAAAACCGGCAAAATCGTAACTGCCGCAAAAAGTATGTTTGTGACCCCTCCTGCGATCTCTTCCGCCATTTCTCAGTTGGAACGAGAATTGGGCACACCCTTGTTTTCCCGTATCGGCAACCGGCTGACCTTGAATCAGCAAGGACAGATTCTGCTGCGGCATGCCAATGTGATCCTGTTTAATTTTGGCGCTGCAAAATCTGCTATTCTGGAAAGCCTGCCGGAAGGTCCTATGCACATTTCCGTTGCAGCCACCCAGACCCATCTGCTTTCCGGTCTGATTACGGATTTTTCTGTCCATCACCCCAACCATACCATTACCCTCAATTCCACCAACGGTGAAGCGCTGTTTAAAGGCGCATTCCAATACCGTTATGCCTTTTTGATCACCGCAGAAAGTCAAGCCATCGCCACCGTGCCGGAGGAATGTGATCGTATCTGCTTATTTGAGGATTATCCGGCCATCATGGTCAGCAAGGATCATCCGCTGGCGCAGCAGAAAATCGTCCGTATCTCTGATTTAGAGGGCTATTCCCTGATCCATCCCCGAACTTACCCGGATTATTTCTCCCGAATCTTCTCCCTGTATGAGAATTTGGAGCTGCCTCAACCCTTGATTCGCACCTTCAGCCATTTGGTCTGCCAGACCATGACCATGCAAGGCCGTGCGGTATGTATGACCAGCATGCGTGCCGCCAAAGCCAACCCGGAAAAGTTTGTGCATATCCCCTTGGAAGCACCGGGTATTTCCTGGACCACTTATTTGTATTGGCGCAAAGATCGCACCATGTCTCCGGCTGAGCGCACCCTACTGCGATTCATGTCTGAATATTATCAAGTTGAACTTCCCAAGCATCTTTTATAACTGATTGACCCGGAAAGGAGGAAATATCCGTGGAAATTACCCAATTGAAATATTTTATGGCTGTGGCCAAAACAGGTAAGATCGTCATTGCCGCGGATAGTCTGTTCGTGACCCCTCCTGCCATTTCCACTTCCATTGCCCAATTGGAGAAAGAACTGGGTGTGCAGCTGTTTACCCGTCGAGCTAACCGTCTGCAGTTGAATAAACAAGGCGAGATCTTTTTAGGCTATGCCGAAGCCATTCTCAACAGCATCAACCATGCCCGTACAGAAATTCAGGAAAGTATGGAAAACGGACCTCAGCATATTGCCGTGGCAGTGACCTCCTCCAATCTGTGGATCGACTTGATCTCCTCCTTTTCTCTGGAATATCCCCAGTTGACTCTGACATCCAGTACCATGCCCAACAGCGACCTGATCGCCGGTACGTTCAGTAATCGCTACTCTTTCATACTGGCCTCCGATGGTGATCTGACCCCCAAGCTGGTGGAAGAATGTAACAGCTTGCTTCTGTTCCACGACTGTCCTGCCATTATGGTCAACAAAGCCCATCCTCTGGCCAACCGTGAAACGGTAAGCTTGTCAGAACTGACGGAACAGCGCCTCATCTGGCCCCGCACCAATCAGAATTTTGCAGAAAGATACTATCAGCTGTTCCGTGACAGCCACATTTCCATCCCCATGATCTGTACCTATAGCTATCTGATCTGCCAATCTCTGGTATCGCAAAATGCCGCCGTGGCGCTGACCACCATGCAAGCCCAAAACGCCTGTATGGAGGATTTCCGGTTCATCCCCTTAGAAGCCAACGGCACCAAATGGGCCCAGCGGATCTACTGGCGCAAGGACGCTCCCTTAACGGATGCAGAACTGGCCTTCCACGATTTTATCTGCGAATATTACCTGCAAAAATAAGCCATCGATTCTTTGACGGATCGGTGGCTTTTAGCATTCTATTACGATACAGTAAATGTTATTAACTTGCTTGACTTCCGGAGGATATGATAAGATATATTTAGAAAATTATATCTTTTGGAGGTATTTATGGAACGTTGGGCTCGTATCAACTATCAGCCGGCCATCGCTTTGGGTGAAAACGGTCAACGGCTGACCGGTTCTGCACAGCATGCGCTGATCTCCCGAAAGGCCGCCTGCGAGGGCATGGTTCTGCTCAAGAACGAAAACAAGTTACTGCCCCTGACCAAGGGCGCAAAGGTTGCGCTGTTCGGTCGCGGACATATTGACTACATCAAAGGTGGCGGCGGCAGCGGCTCTGTTTCCACCGCTTACACCAAGAATCTGTACCACGGTCTGCTGGAAAAAGAAGCAGAAGGCAAAGTGCAGGTCTATCATCCTCTGTCTGATTACTATACCCAGCAGCTGAAAGAGGAATGTGACTTCCTCAATTCTCTGGATCGTAAGGTCTATGCCCGAGAGAGACTGGTCAACGGTGTAGGCTCTCAAGAACCCCAGATCCCCCAGCAGCTGATGGCTGATGCCGCCCAGTTTGCGGATGTGGCTGTTTTTACCATCTCCCGTTATTCCTGCGAAAAATACGAGCGTCATCCCGGCAAGGGCGATTTCTGCCTGTCTGAGCAGGAAGCCGCTTTGCTGCAGGATGTAAAAGCCCATTTTGCCCATGTGGTAGTTGTGCTGAACATCGGCGGTGTGATGGATGTATCCTGGTTTGCAGAGGACGCTGCCCTGGAAGCCGCTTTGCTGACTTGGCAATCCGGCATGGAGGGCGGTTTGGCCATTGCAGATATTCTGTGCGGTGATGTGACTCCCTCCGGCAAGCTGACGGACACCTTCGCGCGGAATTATCTGGACTACCCCTCTGCGGCTACTTTTGACGAGTCCATTGATTTTGTAAATTACTACGAGGATATTTATAACGGCTACCGCTATTTTGAGACCATTCCCGGTGCAGCCCAAAAGGTGATCTATCCCTTTGGTTACGGCTTGAGCTACACCCAGTTCCACGTCAGCTATGATGCCGCCGTCAAAAACGGGGACACCATTTGCGTGGAATGCACCGTAGAAAACGTAGGCAAGCTGCCCGGCAAGGAAGTGGTGCAGATCTACGGAGAAGCTCCCCAAGGCAAGTTGGGCAAGTCCAAGCGTGTGCTGTGCGGTTTCCAAAAGACCCAGCTGTTGCAGCCCGGTCAGAGCCAGCGTATGCAGATTTCCTTTGATATGGAAATGCTTGCCAGCTATGACGATCTGGGTGCTGTACAAAAGTCCGCATTTTTGCTGGAAGCCGGTGAATATGCCATCTATGGCTGCACCGATCTGCGTCAAACTCAGAAGCTTTTAACCTTCTGTGAGGAAGAAAACCGCATTTTAAGCCAATGCACCCCCAAGGCTGTTCCCACCGAACTGCCCCACCGTATGCTGGCCGACGGTTCTATGCAGGCTCTGCCTGTTTTGGATGCACCTGCTCCCAAGCCCCTGCCCCAAGAACTGAAAGCCCAGTATCCCGACGAGAAATTCACTTTGTTCGATGTTGCCGAAGGTAAGGTCAGCGTCGAGGAACTGGTTGCCCATATGTCCGACAAGGAACTGGGCGATATGCTCTACGGTCACAACACCGTATCCGTCTCCCCCACCAACGGCATTGGCGGCGGCGGACGGAAATCCCCCATGGCCATTCCCCTTGTACCGACCGCTGACGGTCCTGCCGGCCTGCGTATTCCTCTGGAAGTTGGTATTTATACCACCGCATTCCCCTCTGCCACCCAAATCGCCTGCAGCTGGGATCCGGAGGTAGCCTATACCGTAGGTAAGGCCATCGCTCTGGAGATGAAGGAAAACAACATCGGTGTGTATCTTGCACCGGCGCTGAATGTCCATCGTGACCCCATGTGCGGACGAAACTTTGAGTATTATTCCGAAGATCCTCTGATTTCCGGTGTTATGGCTACCGCCGCTGTTAAGGGTATTCAGGATCAAGGTGTGGTGGCTACCATCAAGCATCTGGCTTGTAACGGCAAAGAAACCAACCGTCGTAACAGCGATTCCCGTCTGTCTGAGCGTGCGCTCCGTGAAATTTATCTGAAGGGCTTTGAGATCACCGTCAAGCAGGCAAAGCCCTGGGCGCTGATGACCGCTTATAACATGGTCAACGGTGTCCGTTCCTCCGCTCATTACGATATCATCACCGGCATCCTCCGTGACGAATGGGGTTGGGACGGTCTGGTTATGACCGACTGGCATGTGTTGGGTTCTCAGGTGGACGAGTTGCTGGCAGGCAACGATCTGAAAATGCCCGAGGCCGTTCGCATTGATGCGGTGATCAACAACGATCCTGCTCCCGGTGTTCCCATTCGTGGTGTAGCTTCCCAAGGTGTGTTCTACGACCTGGGCGAAATGATCACCAGCGGTGAAGTTCCCAGAGCCATTGCCCAGCAAAGCGTTAAGCGTGTTTTGGAAATGATTATTAAATTGGGCGATCAAATGTAATAAAAATGCAGTCTGTACGAAAATACAGACTGCATTTTTTATTAGGAATTCTTTAAATTGGGAATGTTCCAGGAAAGGTCATAGCCATTCAGCATTGCCTGAATTGCCTGAATCTGTTCCGGACGCAAGGTATCCAGTTGGGTGTCGATGATCTCCACCATATCCTGCATACTGTAGGATGCCACGGCGCTTTCGATCACCATACCATTGGTCAAAGTCAAGCTGACCTTGGCATGGATTTTGGCACTGCCGTAATTGGCAATATCAATATGATTGAGTCGCAAGGTCAAGGTATTCCGGAAGGAATCCACAGAGCGATCGATCACAAGATCTTCTGTCAGCCACAGGCTGTAACTCATGGTATCAAACAGAGCCTTCACCGTATCATCTGCATAGAATTCTGCCTTGTAACCGAAACCGGTAGTGGCAGTTGCCAGACTCAGCTTGGTAATTCCCACATAGATGCGATGGAAGCTATAGCTTCCCTCCGGGGTCTGCAAGGCAATGTATCGGTTGCCGTTAGTGGCCACCCAATCCGATGCCACATCACCTGCAACCTGCAGCTGTCCCAAATTGGCATCGCTGTAGCTGTCGGTGGTGGAATCCATACCGTAGAGCACACCGGAAACGGTGAGCTGTGCAAGGCTGTGACCATTCAGATCCAAATACAGATCTCCGGTCACCGTGACCTGCTCATTGGAATCCGCCAGCAGTTTTACATAGCTGCCCTGGGCATTGTCCACCGCCTCTTGTAGGGTCGTGTAGCAAGTAGTCACACCCTCTTTGGTGACCGATGCCACATACTGCTGGATCTGGAAGGTCTTACTGACGCTGTATTCACCCACGGAGGCAGTGACCGTAGCCGTACCGGCAGCGGTGTTGTTCTCGTAGGTCAAGGTCAGTTCGCCGCTGTTCCAGTTGTCGCTATAGATCACGGAAGCCGGTGTTACAGCCGTACCTGTGTAGATATAAGGTGGTGCATCCAGCGTCAGCGTTGCCGTTTGCACCGGCAGATCCAGAGCATTGCTTACATGATCTTCCAGTTCCACAGCACCCACGCTGATCCGGTCCGCATCCTCATCTGCAGACCAACCCATGTAGCACACATAGTCTGCCGCTGTGACACCTGACATAAACATGCTGTTCATAATCATATCCTGTGCGCCCAGCCTTCGACCATAAGCAGTATAGGCTGTTTTATCCAAAAATACGATTCTGCTAAACTCCGCATCGGTAGCCTTTGCCTTATGACGGCTGTGACCGTAGATGCTCACATCATTGTCGTTATAATCCAAGGAGATGTTCACACCGCTGCCAATATACAGGTTTACCGTGCCTTCCACCAAATGATCGGTAGAGAAACTCAGACCGCTGGTATTATTATAGCAACCGCCATAGACACGACGGCTGATCTTACCGCCGGTGAGCCAAACATCCACATTGCCCACCAAGTTTTTAGACAAGCAACCGCCAAACACCTGTTCAAAGCTGCCGCCCTCGTAATTTACCGTCACCTGTCCAATGGTGTTCACACCGTTGAAGCCGCCGCCATAAATAGCCATGCCCTCACCACCGGTCACACGCATCTGTACAGCGCCAATACTGCAAGTGCCGTTAGAACCGCCATAGACAGTGGTATAGCCATTGCCGCCGGTGATGTTCATATATACCGTACCGCCAATATTGCCCATGGCAGATCCGCCGATCACCAGATAGCTGTCGTGATAATTGTGGCTCACATAGTCCACATCCTTGTTTACATCACCGCCTACGGTCAAATGCACGTCTCCGGAGACATGATCCTTATAAGAGCCGCCGTAGATCCAACCCCAGCGACCTGCCAATATGGTCAGATCCGTGCTTTCCACAGCCACATTGCTGCCACCAAAGATACGGGTATTGATGCCGTCGTAGCTGCCGTCGCCATGGATCACGGTCACATTCTTCTGAATGCAGGTTTTATAACCGCTGCAGAACAGGTAGAAATACTCGCTGCTCTCGTTGCCGTCCTGAGCAGGATTGGGCAGCCACAGGGTCATGTTATCAAAATTAACCGCATCCCGAATAAAGAACATATTGCTTTGGGGATTCAGTTCCAGCCGACCGCCGGTAATGGTCACGGATTTTCCATGGGCATTCCACACAGAAACCTGAATGGTGTCCAAAATATGCACCGTGCCATTTTGGGCAACCGCAGACAGCGCCTTGTCAAGGGTCAAATAGGGTGCATCCTGTGTACCCGTTGCGTTATCATCACCGGTGCTGCTCACATATACCTGGGCTCGAGCCAATTCCAGCTTGCCAACCACAGGGTTATACACCACCTGGAATTCCGTCTGGTCTGCCACAAAGCAGGCAGAGGTATTAGACAAGGAGTCAGCAAATGCACCTGCCTGGGAAGCGGTGATGCGAATGGGTTCGCAGTTCAGTTCCGACACATCCGGCAGCTTTGTGCCGGTGTTATCCACATGGATGCTGTCGATCACCGGTGTATGCTTCAGTACAGCCGCACAATCTGCGCCCAATTCCGCGCCACCGGAAATCTCTGTGTTTCCGCTGATCTGCAACCGTCCGGCCGCAAAATAATTACTGCCGTTTCCAATGACACCACCGGACAGATACACCGTACCGGTGCTGTAAATATTGCCGCCCTGGGCCGCTGTACCATCCAGAATATGGGTGGTGCTGTCAGATTGTGCAGCCTCGGTGGTTTTTGTGACAGCCTTGCGGAATTTCACAGATTTTTGCAGGGTCACCGTACCCAGTTCGGTTTCCTCCACCGCCATGGTGTTGATATTGGCAAATCCGTTACTGGGACGCAGCACAAAGTAGCATTCCCAGGTCGAGCTGTCCGCCTTGGACAGGAAGGCCGCCAAAGCAATATCATTGTTTACTGTAAAAATTTGGTACTTATTCTTACCCTGGCAAATCAGGAAGTTTCCGTCACCCTGGTAAATGCAGATCCAGTATTCACTCTTTTCCCGATTGACCAGATTCAGAACATCACCGATCTGCAGATCCTCCAGGCTGATCACATTGCTTTCGTAGCCCAGCATATCCGGGCCGCCTCGAAGTTGCGGCATCAGCATAGCCGCCAGAGCCTGGTTGTTCTTGGCAGGGGTTGCCAGAATATCATAATGATAGGGCTTGCCCTGGACATTGTCCGCATCAAAGAACAGCTCTGTTTTCAGCAGGTCTGCTACGGTGAAATTCTGTGTAGCCGCGCTGATGTCAATACCGATCGCCCCATATACCTCCTGGGCAAACATGGTGTTCAGCTGTGTCCAGTTTGTAGCGGTCAACGCCTGCAAAGCTGCCATATTTTCCTGGCTGAGGCCCTGGCTGGACTGCTCCGTCACCACAGGCTCTTTGCCATAGGTGGGCTCTTTGGAAGTATCATATGCCAGAGTGTTGATATTTTCATAGGCCTGGCTGGGACGCAGAACGAAGAAAATGCTCTTTGACAGCATATTCCACAGCTTGGCGTAGGCCAGATCTGCATTGTTCATGGCACTTGCCTGCAGCACCGCCAATTCCTTTTGGGAATTAAGCATGAGCAAAGTACCGTCGCCGCAGTAGACCATAACCTCTGTACCGGAGATCACACCGGAGGATTTCACATCCGCGCTGACCAGAATATCCCCCGGCTGTAAATAGGCAAAATCAAATTCATTGACGGTCATACCTCGCTGGGCGCTGTAAAATCTCTGTCCACCCCAATAGCCGCTGACCAGCATTTTGGCTACCTGGGCATAGTCCTCCGCTACCGTATCTTTGGGAACGAACAGATTGGAGCTGCCGGTTTCCGGGTAACGGTCAGAGCAGGACGGAACGGTTACTGTTTGGAAGGTAAACAGATTTTCAAGCAGAGCTTCCACATTAGGAAGATCCAAGCCAATGCCCATAGCCTTTTGATAAACACGATCTGCAAAGGCCGTATCCGATGCCAATCGGCTGATATTATAGTCTGCACGCCATTGGGATACCGGGGTTTGCGCCAGTTGGGTCAGTCCTGCCAGCTTATCTGCATTCAGCTGAACACCGCCAACACGGTTAGAAATAGTATTAGAGGGGATTCCTGCCACCCAACCACCGCCGGACACCACCGTATCGCCGATTTCGGCGGTCACCTGCACCTGGTAGGTCAGCTTCAGCTGCTGTCCCGGCTCTAAATTCACCACCCAGGTAATCACGCCACCGGAGCAGGTGCCGCCCTGGCTGATACTGCCGGGCACTAAAACCGTACCCTGGGGGATTCGCTCCGTGACCACCATGGCATGGTAGCTTTCCGGGGCAAAGCCGTAGGCTGTATAATCCGGATCATTGGATTTGTTGCTGATGACCACACGATAGGTGAGATTTTCACCGGTGGTTACTGTGCCGTAGGGTGTAATATCCACGGTGCGGTCGATCTCCATAGCCGGGTACATTTGACGGCTTTGGGTCACCGCCAGCTTGCCGGGTTTTTGGATCAGCCGATCCCCATCCATGGCATCCAGATCTGCATCCTGTCCGGCCTGCTTCACAAAAGCATCCAGAGGACGGAACACAACCACCCAGTCCTTATCCAGGGAATCCTGGAGCACATAGCTCTTGGTCACCGGGTCTGTGCCATCCAGGAAAACGCCCTCAATGGTATGCAGGTAATGGACGCTGCCGTTGTCTTCAAAGGACTCCAGTCCTGTGGCTTCGTTATACTTTTCACCACGGCAATCGATCACATAGCCATTGCCCAAATACATAAAGGCATGGCCGGTAAAGACGATCACGTCACCGGGGCGCAGGTTTTCTTCCCAGTTTGCCAGGAAGCTGCGGGCTGCCTGGGTGGACAGTTCCTTATTCCGGGTCACTCCGTAACGGTTGTCCGTCTCATCCAGTTCATAGGTGGTATTGATCCACCGGAACAGGGCTACATCCTCACTTTTTAGCCAGAAATCCGAGGTAGTTGCCCCCAAATAGTTCTCTGCACCGAACAAACGATGACCCAACGCCTCGTAATAGACCTTGTACACAAAGTCACTGCACACCGAATAAATGGTGGTATCGGAAGTGCCGTATTCCGGCGCCGCATCCTCGGTCAGACGGTAATTGCCGCCGGTATATTTGGACAGTCCTGCTGTGATCTCCTGAGAGCAATATTGCAGCTTATCTTCCTTCAGGTAATAGGCCCATGCTGTGGCCACCAAAGCATCCTCCAGCTCCTGGCGGGTATACAGGGTTTCCACCTGCTGCAGATCTCCTTGGGCAATCTGCAAGGTGCCGGTATTGTAAATATTACCGCCCTGTTGGGCATTGCCGCCAGATACAGTACCGCCGTAGATATTCAGCGCGCCTGCGTTGTAGATATTGCCACCGCTGGTAGCATGACCGCCTCGAACTGCGCCGCCATACATATGCATCACAGAACCGGCATCAATGGCAATGCTGCCGCCATTGGCTGTTGCTTCACCACCAATCACCGTACCGCCGAACAGACTGAAGCGGCTGTAATAGGTCATGGCATCCTGTGCCATGGGAATTCCCTTTTCAAATACCGCTGCATTGGCCTCTACCACACCACTTTGCGCAGTATTGCCTACCGCAAAATAGCCCTTGTTGGTCTTTGCCACCATGCGGTAATCTCCGGTTGTCACGCTGGGCATCACCGGGATCAGCATAAATTTAATAAACCGGGTGGCACTGGCAGCGGCATAGGCCTTAAAGCCCGAACCGTTGTAGCTTAAATAGCGGCTATCTCCGTTTTCGTTAAGCAAGGTATAATAGCCGTCTACACCCTGTTCCAGTTTCCATTGGGTGGCATTTTCCTTCAGACCCACATTGGAAGAACTGGCGGTTCTTCCCAAATACTTACCATCCGGGGTGGTCAATGTAACCATACCGGCATCCTCTGCATGGGTCAAGTTCCAGTAGGGCGCATCGTTTTCTGCCACCGTGCCATTGGCAACGGTTACCTGGGTTGCTGCACCCACACCGCCAGATATACTATTGCCCATCACATAGTATTGATCGCCTGCCACAGCCACAAGGGCATATTTTCCGTCATCGCAATCGGGATCGGTGGCCGGGATTATCCGAAACTGGATAAAACGGCTGTCATTAGCCGCTGCATAAGCCTTAAAGCCCAATGTATTGGCTGCGCTGTTATAGCTTAAATACCGGCTGTCGCCGTTTTTGTTGGTCAGGGTGTAATAGCCGCTGCCATCCTTTTCCAATGTCCAGATGCTGGAAGTGCTGTTGATCGCCACATTGGAGGAGTTTTTTGTACGGCTCAGGTACTTCCCTTCCGGATTGGTCAAGGTTACATTGCCATTTTCATCCTCAACCGTCATGTGCCAAAGGCCCAGATCGTTGTCATAGGTGGTATTTACCCCAATGGCCGCGCCGTTTTCTGCGCTGACATGGGATGCATCCACCGTTCCGCCATACATGGTAAAGCTGCCGTAGCCCACCCATACACCCTGGGCATTGGTACCCCGGGCAACGAGCTTGCCGCCGCCTGCGGTATCTGTAAGGATCAGGCTCGCACCCACATCCCCCACTTCATAGACCCGGCAGTTTTCTGCACCATGGATGGTATATCCGTTTAAATCTAAGGCAATGGCCGTATCCGCAGCAATGCTGTTGACCCCTGTCAGCTGCACGGACTCAGTCAGATAATAATTACCTGTATTGTCCGTAGGCAGAGAATTCTGGGAAGTCCAGCTTTGCCACGACAGGATCGTACCGTCACAGCCGTCGGTAATATTCCCTTGGGCATCCTTGTGATTGTCACAGCCATCCTTGCCATTTGCATAGCGCACTGTTCCGGCCGCATCCGCCACAAAGCAATTGCCGCAGGCGCAGTATTGCCGTATGCCGTTTGCGTCCTCATAAGGCGCAAAAACCGCGTCTGTACCCCAAACACTGAAGGTCAGCAGACCAACAATGCATACCAGGCACAAGCCCACACTTATATATCGTTTCATATTCGACCTCACAATCTACATTGCACAAACGGCTGCAACCAGATTCGGTGCAGCCGTTTGGCGTTACGATTAAAAGAGCTTAATCAGTAAAAGCTCTGCGGCCTTGGTTCCATCAGCAGAAGCATAGGTTTTGAAGCTTCCGCCATTACCTGTGGTAAACATTAAGAATCTGGTGCTGATGCTGCTTTGCAAACGGAAAGAAGCCGTTTGTGCATCATAGCTCAGTTTCCAATCAAAAGGAGTCTTCGTCAGCTTCACATTGGAGGAGCTTTTGCTGCTCTGCTGTAAGTAGCTGCCGTCAAAACCCAAATTTACAGTCTTTTCTGCACCCTCTCCGGAAACAGTCAAATCCCAGATCAGCGCAGGATCAATAGCGAATGCGCCATCTTTCATGGTAACCTGTGCAGCCTTCATCAAGTAGCCGTCAGACTCTTGGGTCACAGCATAGAAACCATCCTGATACTTGGCAACCACCATATACTGTCCGCTGGTCACACTTTCCAGATCGGTCACAGCCACAGCCTGTGCAGGAATCAGCATGAATTCCACAAACCGGGTATCGCTAGCGGCGGCATAGGCCTTAAAGGCTGTACCGTTATAGCTCAGATAGCGGGTATCGCTATTAACATTGGTGAAGGTGTAATAACCTCTGTCATTTTTAACAGCTGTCCAAGTAACCGCACTGTCGCTCAAGCTGATGTTGGACGACTTCTTACTGCGGCTCAGATACTGACCTGTGGGCGTTGTCAGCTGGATATTGCCTTCCTCATCCATCACAGTCAGATTCCAGAAGCCGGGCTTACCGGAGGTAATCGCACCGTTTTCCATGGTTATACCCACTGCCTGCATACTGTAAGCATCCGCAGCCACATTGTCCATGGCATAGTACTGCTCTCCGGCCACAGCCACCAGAATATACGCGCCAGACTTCAGCGTTTCCTCCGGCTCGGGCTCGGGTTCGGGCTCGGGTTCGGGCTCGGGCTCAGGCTGCATCATCGGCAGCAACATGAACTGGACGAATCGGCTGTCGTTTGCCACAGTATAGGCCTTGAAGCCTGTACCGTTGTAGCTTAAGTAGCGGGTATCCCCATTGACATTGGTAATGGTGAAATAACCATCCTCATCCTGCACCAAACTCCATTGGGCAGAGTCATTCGCCAGAGCCAGGTTGGAAGAACTCTTGGCACGAACCAGGAACTTACCGTCGGCATTGGCCAGGGTGATGGTTCCGTTCTCGTCCAGAACCTCTACCTGCCAGCCCTGGATATCTCCGACGATCTTACCATCAGCCAGGGTCACCTCGGTGGCTTCTGCCACACCGCTGGTCACCTGGTTGCCCATGGCGTAATACTTATCATTTGCCACCGCAACCACCGCATAATAGCCGGATTCCAGTTTTTCCTCAGGCTCGGGTTCGGGCTCCGGTTCGGGTTCGGGCTGAGTCATAGGCACCAGCATGAACTGGATGAAGCGGCTGTCGCTGGCGGCAGCATAGGCCTTGAAGCCTGTGCCGTTATAGCTCAAATAGCGGCTGTCCCCATTGGTATTGGCAATGGTGAAATAGCCATCGGCATTCTGCACCAAAGTCCACTGTGCCCCATCGTTACCCAGATCCAGATTGGAAGAGCTCTTGGCGCGAACCAGGAACTTGCCCTCATTATTGGCCAGGGTGATGGTTCCGTTCTCGTCCAGAACCTCTACCTGCCAGCCCTGGATATCTTCGACGATCTTACCATCAGCCAGGGTCACCTCGGTGGCTTCTGCCACACCGCTGGTCACCTGGTTGCCCATGGCGTAATACTTATCATTTGCCACCGCAACCACCGCATAATAGCCGGATTCCACCTTCTGCTGAGGCTTGGGCTCAGGCTTCTGGACGGGGATCAGCTTAAACTGGATAAAGCGGGTATCGCTGGCAGCGGCATAGGCCTTAAAGCCCTCGCCGTTGTAGCTTAAGTAACGGCTGTCCTCGGATTCGTTGGCAATGGTGTAACAGCCATCCGCATCCCTGGTCACGGTCCATTGAGCGGACTCGTTGGCCAGCGCCAGGTTGGAAGAGCTCTTGGCGCGAACCAGGAACTTACCATCGCTATTGGCCAGGGTGATCGTTCCGTAATCATCCAGAACCTCTACCTGCCAGCCCTTAACATCGCTCTGCTGGATCATACCGTTTTGCAGGGTGACTTCGGTGGCTTCAGCCACACCGCTGGTCACACGGTTGCCCATGGCATAATACTTGTCACCAGCCACCGCAACCACAGCATAATAGCCGGATTCCAGGTTAACCTTTGCCTGCTGTACCTGCGCGGCAGGTACCAGCATCAACTGAATCACCCGATCCTCTGTGGCCTTGGTATAAGCCTTAAAGCCTGTACCGTTGTAGCTTAAGTAGCGGGTATCCTTATTCTGGTTGCGCAGGGTGTACATGCCGGTCTTGGCATCCTGGTACAGCGTCCAGTTGGTCAAGGTGGTGGTCAGATCCATGTTGGAGGACTCACTCTGACGCCCCAGGAATTCACCCTTGGCATTGCTCAGTACAATTGCGCCCTTCTTGTTCACAAAGTTCAGATCCCAGGTCTCATAGCCGCTGCCCACAAACATACCATTGCTCTGGTACATAGGCACAGCGCCCATGGTCACACCGTCCGCCAGGGTCTTGCCCTGCATAGCGAAATACTGATTATCCACCTTGGCCATCACCACATACTTGCCATTGGACAGATGGGCAAAGGGATCGATGGGGATCAGCATAAAGTTGATGAAATGCTCCTCGCTTGCCTTTTCATAGGCCTTGAATCCTTCACCGTTGTAGCTGAGGTAACGCTTATCCTTATTGGTGTTGGTAATGGTATAGTAACCGGTGGATTTCCGGCGCACCATAGTCCATTCCACATCCTTGGAGGTCAGCTTAATGTTGGAAGAGCCGTCCTTCCGGTTCAGGTTCTTACCTGCCACGGTGGACAGAGTCACCGTACCCTTGTTATCCTTCACGGTGATCTGCCATGCAGATGCGTTGCCGCTGACGATCTTACCGTTTTTCACCACCACAGGGGTAGCATCCATGCTGTATCCGTCACCGGAATCGTTCATGGCATAATACTTGTTGCCTACCACAGCCACCATAGCATAGTAGCTTGCATCCAGCTTCAGGTTGGTATCCATATCCGCAGACAGCAGGCCTGTGATCTTGGATGCCGGCACCAACAACAGCTCCGTAAACCGGGTCTCGTTGGCAGAGGCATAGGCCTTAAAGCCCTTGCCGTTATAGCTGAGGAAGCGGATATCCCCATTGGTATTGCGCAGGGTGTAATAGCCGGTTTCCGTGTTCTTGGATACCGCCCAGCGCACAGGGTCTTTGCCCAGATTCAGGTTGGCGGAGCTTGCAGTACGGTTCAGATACTTGCCGTCTGCATTCTTCAATGTCACACTACCGTTACCGCCTACGGAACTCAGCGTCCAGGTTTCCACGAACTTGCCGCTGAAGCCCTTTGCGGTGGGGGTGACTTCCAAAGCCTCCACGGTGGCCTTATCCTTCATAGTGCCCTGCATAGCGTAATACTTGTCACCGCTCTTGGCAATAACTGCATACTCACCGTCGGGCATGTCAAATTCGCTGACAGGCACAAACAGCAATTCGCCTCTCTGTGTCGCATCCTCATCGGAATAAGCCTTGAAGCCGTCATTGGTGGAGGAGTACATGAGATAGCGGTTATCGCCGCTCTGGGTCTGCAGGCGGTAGCACTTCATTTCCGGATCGTAGAGCAGCCGCCATGTGGTCTTATCGGAAGGACCGGTACGCAGGCTCACATTGGAAACGTCACGCTCTTTTTCGTAGATGTACTTACCGTTGTTGGAGATGCTCACACCCAGACCTGTGCCAAATTCCTTCAGCACATTCACAGACCAGGTATCTGCCTCGCCGATGATCACACCGTCTTTGTATTCCACCTTGGTGGCATTGACCTTATACTTATCGGTCTGACCCTGCAGGGCATAATACTCATTGCCCAGCTTGGCCAAAATCGCATAAGAACCGGTGGTCACATCCGGTGTCTTGTAATTGGGATCATAGGTGGGGTCGTTGATGTTGTAGAAGCCCTGGCTGGGACGCATCACATAGAAGCACTCCCAAGGGAAGTAGCCAATGGCAGATTCTGTAATAAATGACTTAAACGCAGAACCGTCGGTATCCTCACTGAAATCGTAGACCTTATAAGTCTGACGGCTACCCTTGGTGTACTCACTGGTGAGCAGCTTGCCGTCGCCCTGGTAGATACATACCCAGTAACGGCTGTCCTCACGGTTGATCAGGTTCAGAATATCACCGGGCTGCAGATCATCGATGGTGATCAACACATCCTCACAGCCCTGCATGTACGGGCCGCCTCGCAGATCACGCACCAGCATAGATGCCAGCTGATGATAATTCTCTGCGGGAGTTGCCAGGAAGTTGTAGGAATAGGGCGCGATCTCCAGACCGTCAGAATCGAAGAACACAGCGGTCTTCAAAATGGTGGCAATGGAAACGCCCTGGGTAGCAGAAGTAATATCCAGACCGATTCTCTGGTATACCTCCTCTGCAAAGTTCATGTTCTTATTCAGATACTGGTTTGTGCCGTCCTCGTTCAGCTCCGCATCCAGCTCTGCCAATGCCTTCAGATACTTGGCATCCAGGGTGTAGCCGCCCAGAGGATCCACATATTCTGCAGGCTCTTTGCCGTAGACAGGTTCATTGGCCTTGTCATAAGCCATGGTGTTGATGTCATCATATACCTGGGAAGGACGCAGCACAAAGAACATATCCCGGGAAAGGGCATTCCAGATCTTTGCGTAGGCATGGTCGGCATTGTTCAAGGTGGAGGTATGCAGCACTTCCGTTCTCTGCCGGGAATCCATCACCAGCAAAGTACCGTCACCTGCATAGACGCACACCTCGGTGCGACGGATCGGTCCGGTCAGATCATTCACGGTATAAACCAGAATATCGCCAGGCTCTAAGTAGTCAAAGCTGAACTCATTGATGGTCTGTCCACGCTGGGGGGTATACAGCTTTTGTCCGCCGTAATAGCCCACCACCATCATGTCCTTAATGGTTTGATATTCCTGCGCAACCGTATCCTTCATGGTATACAGCATTGCCTTGGCTGTACCGGGGAAACGATCGGAGCAGGATTCATTTTCCACAGATCCGAAGGTGTACAGATTTTCCAGAATCTGTGCCGTGGTGGGCAGCTGCAGGTCAATGCCCATGGCTGCCTGGTACACACGCTCTGCAAATTCCAGATCTGTTCCCAGCTTGCTGATATTGTAGGTCTCCCGCCACTGGGCTTTGGGAGTCTGTGCCAAAGTCTGCAGGCCTTCCAAGGCTTGGGCAGACAGCTTTTTGCCGCCCACAGTGTTGGTAATGGTATTCGAAGGAATATCGCCCACAAAGCCGCCATTGCTGACAATGGTGCTTCCCACAGGCGCAGTCACCTTTACACCATAGGTCAGTTCAGCGATCTCGCCGGCAGGAATATCCACAGTCCAAGTAATCTTACCATCGGCATAGACACCGCCGTGGGAAATACTGCCATCTACCAGTTCCGTTCCTTCCGGTACGGATTCGGTAACCACCAAACCGTTATAATTCTGACCGGCATAATCCGGCTGATCGTAATGCTGATAGGTCAGATAATCCGGGTCATTGGTCTTATTGCTAATGGCCACGGTATAGTTCAGCGTCTCACCGGTGGCAACTGTACCGTAAGGAGAAGCATCCACAGTTCGATTGATCTCCATGGTGGGCATTGCCTGACGGCTCCGGGTAGCAGCCAGCTGCTCTTCTTTTTCGGTCAGCTCGCTCATGGACATAATATCCTTGCCCATATCCTTGCCATCTGCTTCCTGCACAAAGGCATCCAAGGGGCGGAATACCACGCACCAGTCCTTAATGCAGTTATACATAATCACATAACTTTGGGTAATGGGATCCTGACCGTTCAGGAACAGACCCTCAATGGTATGCAGGTAATGGACGCTGCCATTGCCCTCCACCACATCCAAACCGGTGGATTCCGTATACTTATCGCCCCAGCAATCCATCACATAGCCATTACCCACATACAAGAAGGCATGGCCTGTGAACACGATCACGTCACCGGGACGCAAATTTTCTTTCCAATTTTCCATGAACTTACGAGCCTGCTCGGTGTTCAGCTCCTTGTCGCGGGAAACACCGTACTTGGCATCCATATCGTCCATTTCATAGATTGCCTGAATCCAGCGCATCAGCGCCACATCTTCACTCTTGAGCCAGAAATCCGAGGTGGTTGCGCCCAGATAGTTCTCCGCACCCAGCAGCCGGTGTCCCAGAGCTTCGTAATAGACCTTGTACACAAAGTCACTGCACACAGAGTAAATTGTTGTATCAGAAGTGCCGTATTCCGGCGCAGCATCCTCGGTCAAACGGTAGTTACCACCGGTGTACTTGCTCAGACCGTCGGTGATCTCCTGAGAGCAATACTGCATCTTATCTTCTTTCATGTAGTAAGCCCAAGCGGTAGATACCAAGGCATTTTCCAAGCTTTCTCTTGTGTAGACAGCATCCACCATCTCATAGGAAAGCTTTACCTTCAAGGTTACCGGAGCGCCATCTATCAGGACATTGCAGCTGAGGGACATCTTCCCGTTGCCGTTTGCCGCTTGTACCGGCACGGCGCTCATAAAGCAGGCTGTAGCCAGCAACAGGCAGAAGACCGCACTGACCACACCACGCTTTTTCTTGCCCAGCAGAATCAGTACCACCACACCGATGATCACCACAACCGCACCAATGATCCAAGGCAGCAGCACTTCCAGCAAGGATATCTCGCCGATCTGCACCTTCAGAATGTCATCCTCACCGGGATTGACAGATGCCTTCAGTTGTGATTTCTCATCATCCACCTGCATGGAAGAGGGTGCATCGGCCTGCAGTTTGATCTGCGCGGTCTTATCCGCAGTGTTTAACACCCGGACGGACAGATGGATCGTGTCCTTGGCGGAATAAGATTCCTTGTCCGTACACAAAGAGACCTTAAGTCCATCCTGCTCCACTACATCTGTCTGCTGCGCAAAGGCGATAACGCCCACCCCCAGCAGCAATGTCACAATTAAAATCGTTGTAAGGATACAAAAAAGTTTTGATCGCATTCAAAAACCTCCTCGATAGCATTTTCTGTAAGTCAAATGACCCTAAAATTTAATCATTTTGTAAAAATAAACAAGTTCGAGAACTTTTCCATTATCATTTTACAACACATTCGCTATCAAGGAAATTTAGAAAATTTAAGTGTATATTTAGTTGTACTAAATAAGGTTATTATAGTAGCTGTTTAGGGCGACGGAAATGGGTAGAAATGCCGTAAAGAGAACAAAAAAGCCCCTGTGTTGACCTTTTTGTTGGAAACACAGGGGCTTTAGCCGTTTTAGCGACAAAAGGGACGGGAAACCCGTCCCCTACAAATCAAAAGCCAAATCCGCATAAACAAATGGATGATCCGTCAATGCGCTATGATGGTTTACATGATTCCAAAACTCATACAGCTTAACGCTATAGTTTCCGACACCAAAAAGGTGATCGTAATGTCCCGATACCGGAACTGTGGACAAGGCCGTACCGTTGCTTTGGGCCTGTGTGCTGATCACATGATAGGACGCAGGCAACCATCCATCGGATGCAAAGAATGAAAGGGGTGTGTTAAAGTCACCAACCAGGAATATGGGCATTGCAGAATATTTGCTGTTAAGACTTGCCATGACAGTCTTTGTCTCGTTCATGCACTGCGTGCGCAATTCATCGGCAGCGATGGGCGTACCGGAGCCTGTCAGATAAGTATCCCCTTCCGCATGCTCCAGGCGATAGGACCAATGGGTGTTGGCAACGACAAACTTTTCGTCATTATTCTCCAGGGAGGCAAACTGTGCCCAACTGATATTACGCATATGGTAATGATAGTTGGCACCCAGGTCCTTCCACCAGCTAAATACCTCTACTCCACCGTTTTCCACCTTGAATTTATCGGATCGGTACAGTAGGCATGTATAGTTGGTTTTGCCCTCATAGGTTGCCCAACATTTGGAATACTCCATACCATAGAGTTCTTTCACTCTCTGCAAGTAGAAGTCCAGGGCGCTACTCCAGGATTTATTAACCTCTTGCAGACCGATTACATCCGGTGTATAGGACACCAGCATACCTGCAAAAATTTCCGCACGGTAATCGGCCGTCTTATAGGTATCGTCATTGTTAAAGACATCTGCAAGCAAATTAGCTGACATGACTCTGGCGGATGTACCGTCTGTGATCTCCCGGGAGCTTGTGAGCAGACAGGTGCGGTAATGCTCACCGCCATGCAGGGACACCGCTTGCCCGTTGAACACCTGCTCGCACAGGTAGGTAACGGCATTGTCTGCGGAGTATGGGCCTCCCGTTTTGATCCGGAACACACCTTCATCTACTGTAACAGCGTACTCCATCACTCTGCCCGGATCGTTGTAGCGGTTGGTATCTCCCAGCAGAATCTCATGTGCTGTAACAATCGAATTATGATCGCTGACAACCGGCAGATCCACACCGTATCGTTCAGAAATTCGGGTCTTTAGCCGATTGGCAAACTGGAGATAATAGGAATTGCTGCTGTCATACACAATGACATATTTGGACAGCTGGCTGGATTGAAACAGAATGTCATCCGCATTAGCCCGGGTCAGCACAAAGGGAATCTGCAGATTTTGAATCCCGATATTGCCATTCATAACAATCTTGATCTGGGCAGCTTTACCATCATAGGTATCACCCAAGGCAACGGTCTTCATCAGGCTGCCATCTACCCACAGCTGGGCATTAGCACCTACCAGCTTCACGGAAAATTCCACGCCGTCGCCATCCATCAGCTTTGCTTTCTGTGCGGTGGTCAGATCCGCCTGCCATTTCCAAAGGGTCAGACTGTTGGCTTCACCCATATGCTGAAGCTTGTAATTTCCGTCAGCATCCGTATTATGGATTCTGACCTGATACTGCATGCCGTCATCAAAGATAAAGTAGATCTGCGCGGAAAAATCTCCCTGTTTCAAGCTACCATCTGCATTTTTACTGGTGGTATGATCCTTTACGGTCACAGACACACCTGTATAGTTGCTAGCATTGGTGATCAGGGAGGTGCCAGCCTTTTGATTCACAATGGTAACGCTTCCATTGTGCTGATTGCTCAAATCCCAATCGCCTTTTACTACAGTAAACACAGGCGCATCAAATTCCGCTTCTACTGTATAGACACCATCTTGGGCAAGGAAACAGAAATTGCCACCTGCCGGCAAAAGGCTGTCAACGATCTGTCCGTTCTTCTTAACTGCCAGGCGTTTCAGGCTATAGCCCTGCGCAGGGGCGGCCGTCACAGTAACCATGTCGCCCCATTTGTAATAAGCTTTATCCGTGGTGACATTACCGCCGGCAACCATAGGCAGATTCACCGTTACACCCAAGTCACAGGCTAGAGCCGCCTCATAATAGCCATACATAGCATTGGCCAAAGCCTTGGTGGCATCGCTGCCTTTTTGGCTCATGCGAACAACATAGGTCAGGGGGCTGTAGGTTACCACCAGCGTTTCCTCACCTGTTGTGGCAGTCAGAACCATATCCGCGCCGTACTGGGCAGGCGCAATACCGGACACTTCCACATAGTTTCCCTGTGGTTGGTAGGTTGTGCCGTTCACACGGAAGGTCATGCCTTCCAGACTCTCAGCATCAAAATAGTACCGCACGGCCAGCCTGCTATCCATCACCAAGGAGGCACCATAGAAAGAAACCCCGCTGATCTGACCCTCCTGGATCAGTTCAGATGTGGGATACCGGGCAGTGTAATCAAGCACATAGCCTTCATTGGCCGGCTTGTCTGTGTTGATCCCAAAATAGTTTTGGCTCGCTGTGCCGTAGTCAAGCATATGCTTCACAAATGTCTTGGTGTTATCAGAATAGTTGCCCGTCAGAATCTGTATGGCATAATCCCGGATGGTATAACTAACAGGCGCATACTCCCTGCCACGAGAGACCATCTGCAAGGTAATCTCCTCTGTCATTTGAGCAGCTGCCAGCTTTACGGTCACAGGGTACTGACCTTGATCATTGGCTACCAGATCATACGTGGTGGTCTGTCCGTCAACCGTAATATTTACAGCTGCATCGTCTGCATCTTTCGGCACATCCAGATAAAAGGTCGCACCGATTAGGTCTGCCAGGCTAATCTGCCAATCCAGGACAGTTGTGGTGCCTTGGGCTGATACATTTGCCGGAAATATGCCCAAAAGAAGTAGCACAGCCAACATCACAGAAAGTATTCTTTTGCACATAATCCCAAACCTTCTTTACTCCAGTTTTAAAAGCAAGCCTAAAATATTTTTTGCATTGATTTCTAATTGCTGGCGAGTAATCAGTCCCTTTTCCAGGGCTTCCTTCAGTCGCTCCGGGAAACCTGCAGGCATTCTCAGATCGTTGCCGGCATTGAGTTCCTTATACTGCTCAGAGTATGTGAGCCAGTCGCTGCTGACCATGCCGTCAAAGCCCCATTCCTCCCGAAGAATATCCACCAATAGTTCCCGACATTCAGAGGTTCTGCAGCCGTTGACCTTGTTGTAGGCAGACATAATGTACCAAGGATCAACATTCTTAACGATCATCTCAAAGCCCTTCAAATAAATCTCACGGGCAGCACGTTCAGAAACACGGGAGTCGCTGTTCTTTCGGTTGGTCTCCTTATTGTTAAAAGCAAAATGCTTCAGGCAAGCCGATACCTTCTGAGACTGCACGCCCCGGATAAATTCACCGGCCAGAATACCGCCAATCAGCGGATCTTCCGAATAATACTCGAAGTTTCTGCCACATTGGGGATTTCTGTGAATATTGATAGCTGGTGTAAGCCACACAGCCAGATTATTTTCCTTCAGTTCTTTCGCACCCGCCTCGCCCACAGCATAAGCAAGCTCCCGATTCCAGGAACAGGCCAGCTGGGTAGAACAAGGAAATGCGGTGGTATATACCTGACATTCCTTCAAAATGCGGACACCGGCAGGGCCATCAGAGGTCATGGCATTGGGCACACCGTATTCCGGAATGTTACCGATACCATAAGTGTTGGCAACACCCATATTGGGCTGTCCGTTTACCATGTACACCAACTGTTCATCTGTCAGCTGCTTCACAAAGGCATCCAGGCTGACCTTGCCCTCTGCCACTTCGTCAAAGAAGTAATAATCCCGGTTTTCTACGGCTCTCTTAGGCCATTGGGATACCCCACGAATCACCGGCAAGGTTGCTTCCAGCTCCGCAATCGTTTGGGGTGTCAATCCGTTTTCTTCCGGGGCAGGCTCACAGACCGGTAGTGCTTCATAAGTGCCATCTGCCAACAGACGACGCTTCAACTGCTTGGGGGTCAGCTTAGGGGTCAGCTGTTGGGTCACTGTATCTTCTTCCACGCTATACACATAGGAAAGCTTCACCGTGTCCCGGACAGAGGTGCCTGCATAGAAGCAATATTCGCCTTTTTCCAATACATAGGCAGACTTTTTAATCTTGCCCAGGTCATCGTAGGATGCCATGGAATCAATCGCAAACTCCAGCGTCATCACTTCATTTTCTCCGGGCTGCAGCAATTTTGTCTTCTGGAATGCCACCAGACTACGGGAAGCTTTTCCCAGCTTTCCCTGGGGTGCGGAAACATACAGCTGGATAACTTCCTTACCTGCGCAGCAACCGATATTTTTCACATCTACCTGTACGCAGATATTTCCCTCTACCTGTCCAGCAGAAAGTACATTCCAGGAAAACCGGGTGTAGGACAGGCCGAAGCCGAAGGGGTAATTAACCTTTTCTGCCGCACCGGGGATCGTTTCAAAATAGCGGTAGCCTACATAAATATCTTCTGTATAATCCACATAATCCTGAGATTCATGGAAAGCGGCAGTAGCGGGATAATCCTCCAAATGCTTTGCAAAGGTATCTGTCAGCTTGCCGCTGGGTGTACCCACGCCGCAAAGCAACTCCGCAGCAGCCGTACCGCCCTCGATACCGCCCTGCCATGCCATCAAAGCCGCCTGAACACGGTCATCGTTACAGAACCACTGGGTATCCACAACACCGCCCACATTCAACACCACCACGATCTTGGGGAAGTGCGCCTTTACCTTTTCCACCATTGCACGTTCTGCATGGGACAGGTAAAAATCACCCTCTTCGTACATATGGTGACCCTTCACATCCCGATCCCAGCCCTCACCGCACAAACGGGAAATGGTGATCACCGCAGTATCTGTATAGGCTCTTGCCCGCAGGCACAGTTCCTCCGGCAATTCCGGCTCGGGCTTCTGACCGGGCCAGTAATGGGTATCGGAGATTTCCTCTGCATAATTGCGGTAATAATCCATTACCTCTTCGCAGATCTCCACATGACCGTCCAGCTTTCGGAAGCCCTCATACAAATTTACATCATAGGCTACATTCACACCGCCGCTGCCGCCGCCGCCTTTTACATAGTCCAGCGTACCCATGCCAAACAGCGCAAGCTTTGTACCCTTGGCAAAGGGCAGCAGCCCATTGGTATTTTTCAGCAACACCATGCCTTCCTTGGCAGCATTCTTAGAAAGGGCAATATGCTCCGGGCAGGCTGTTACTCGCTTGCCGTCCTCACCTAAGGGCATACTGGGCAAAAAGCGAATTCTTCTCCACTTTGTCATTGGGCCACCTCCATTAGAACTTCATTGTTAGAAATATTCATATCTTTCTCCTTAGAAATCAGCGGGGCGGTTTTGCCGCCCCGCCGTGTTTCTTATCCTAATTCAAAAGGAATGGTAATGGGTTCTACGCCATCATTGCCGTACATGATCATAGTGATCTGTGCGGTTGCATTGGCTTGGATACCTGCGGACAGGTCCAAAGTGCCAACCTGCGTATCATCCAGATACACCAACGCATTGGTGCCGGAAATCTGTATGCGGAATTTAATGCCTGCTTCGCTCTGCAGCTTGGCAACTTGGTCCTCCGTTAAACCATGGACCTTCTTCCAGCTGCTGATAATGGAAGCACTCATATTCTGAACACGGTAAGAACCGGCTTCATTATCCAGACGGATCTGGAACTGCTTTCCATTTGCGAAGGTGAAGTAGATCTGCATTTTGAACACACCGCTCTGCTGATCCCGAACGGTCACAGCCACATCACGGTAGGTGTTGGCAGCGGTCAGAATTCTGGCATAGCCACCGGTCGCCTTGGTTTTGCCGGTAATGGTCAACAAGTTCTCATACTGCTGAGCCAGATCCCAATTTTTCTTATCCGTATCGTTGGCAAAGGTAAAGATCGGCAGCACAGAACCGCCCACCGCACAAGGAATCTCCAGATCAGAAGCATTTGTGTTACCGTACATAACAAATCGAATCTGTGCCAGAGAATTACCCTTAATACCGCCGGAGGAAAGATCCACCGTAGCGATCTTCTCACCGTCCAAATACAGTTCCGCATTTGCGCCTACCAGCACTACCCGGAATTGCACACCGTCACCGGTCTGCAGGGCTTGGGTCTGTGCGGCGGACAAGTCCTTCAGCCACTTCCAACCGGTGATACAATTTGTACCACCCATGCTCTGGATCTTGTATTTGCCGTCCTTATCAGTGTTATGCAATCTCACCTGATACTGCTTGCCGTTTGCAAAAACAAAACGGATCTGCATCTGGAAATTGCCGTTGCCGCTGGCATTAAAGCTAGGATCATGATCCTTAACGATTACAGACGCCTCTCGGTAAATACTTTCGGTGGTGGACAAGGTCACATAATCCTTGCCCTCTTCCACAGAGTATGCACCGCCGCCGATGCCGTCGGTCAAGGTCCATTGGACCTTAGCCGCAAATACCGCCTGCACCGTATAATTACCCTTTTGGGCTACGAAGCTGTATTGACCCCCTTCGGGGCTGACAGCGCCGATGTCCACGGTCTGACCATCCTTTTTCACAGTCAGACTCTTCAAGGTATAGCCGGAATCCGGGGTAGCGGTAATGGTCACCGTTTCACCGGCGGTGCAAAGCAGCTTGTCTACCTGCACCACACCATTGATGGTGGTTTTATCCATCTGAATAGTGGTGATTTCCGTGCCATCGGTCAGCACATAGGGAATCACCAGATTGGTCTGCTGGTTGTTGCCATACATCATGAAATGGATCCGGGCCATATCCTCTGCACTGAGACCGTTGTTCGCCAGAGCATCCTTCAGACTATACGAGCCAACCGACTTGCCGTCCAGATAGAACCGGGCTTGGTCATCCATCAGGATCACACGGAATTGGATACCGCCACTCAGCAACTTCTGCGTCTGCGCATCCGTCAGGTCTGCGTGCCACTTCCAACCGGTGATGCAATCCGTACCACCCATGCTTTGGATCTTATATTTACCATCCTTATCGGTATTGTGCAATCTCACCTGATACTGCTTGCCGTTTGCAAAGATGAAACGGATCTGCATCTGGAAATTGCCATTGCCGTCGGCGGTAAATGTAGGAGCAGCATCCTTGATGGTAATGCCCGCATCCCGATAGTCAGCATCCACCGTATATAAACTTGCATACTCGCCGGTTCTTTCTGGGATGGAGATCACGCCATCATTCTGCTGCAGCAGATTCCATTGGGAATCGGGCTTAAACAGCGTCTTAGCCACCTGACCGGTGATGGTGTATGCCTTTTCTGTGGCAACAAAGGAATAGGTACCGTCCGGATCCGCCGCCACGGCCTTGCCGTTGACGTTCAGACCGGTGATGTACTTGTGCGCATCCTTGGTCTGGATCTTAATGGTATCGCCCACGAAATACTGGGTCTTATTTGCCACAAGGTTGTCACCCAGAGACAGCTTCACGGTGTTAAAGGTTTTCTCCAATTCAAAGGGGATCTCCACCCGAACACCGGTATCATCGTAGTGTCGAATGGAAACGGTAGCCTTGGTCTTGGCCGTTACACCGCTGTTATTTTGCGTCAGATCCGCCACAGCCACCATCCGGTCACCCACATACATGGTCACTTCTGTGCCGTAACGAACCACCGTAAACTTGACGCCGTTACTGCGCAGAGCGGTAGCTTCCGCATCTGTCAGATTGCCCCAAGTCTTCCAACCGGTATTGATATACTTATCTGCTGCGCTGTCATCGTACATAGACTGGACTCTTGCGCTCTTTCCATCAATACCGAAGGACATTTGCTTGCCGTTTTCAAAGACGAACAGAATATCTGTTCGGGGATATACATCCGCTGCATCCTTGGAATTCAGATAATCCCTTGCAATAACGCTCAGTCTCATATTGCTCTGATCTTCCATAAATGTCAACCGTCCAGTGCCGCCCTCGGGCATAGCTACCGAGCCGGTATACTGACCGCCAACATCCCAGCCGTCCTTCATCAGGAAGAACAGGTTCTTCAAATCCACATCGGTGGAGTTTTTAATCTCCAAGGGAATGGTCTTGGTATCTGCATTGGCTACCCAAGATTCCGGTGCGATTTGTGCGGTTGCGGAAGCAAAGCTATCGTCCAGAATTTCCAGAGCGATCAGCTTGCCGTCCAGATACACATTGGCATATTTGCCGTCTCGCTTCACACAGAGGGTAACACCCTTCTTGCCGGTGTAGTTGGCAATTTCCGCATCGGTCAATGTGTAGATCTTTTTCCATCCGGTCATAGAGTTATCACCGGAGTGTTTAGCATACTGAACCACATATTTACCGTCTTGCTTCAACAGGTCAATGTGCCAGATCTTGCCATTGTTAAACAGGATCTTCAGACCCTGTCGTTGCTCGGTATAGCCATCGGCAGTACCGGACTTTTCCAGAGATTTACTAAATTTGTAGGTTGCCTCCACGGTAAATTTCTGATACCACTCCAAACCTGCTCCACGGGTAATGTTGAAGGGGATCTGGGTGATTTCCCGGTTGGCCGCCCAAGCTTCAAAGCCAATTTGCACAGTTGCAGAGGCATAGGCATTGTCTAAAATCTCCGTTGCAATGACTTTGCCATCCAAATACACATTGGCAAATCTGCCTTCTCGTTTCACAGAAAGAGTCAAGCCTTCCTCACCGGCAAACTTGGTCGCCTCGCCTACATTGAGTGTGTAAATCTTCTTCCAGCCGGTCATGGAATTGTCACCGGAGTGCTTTGCATACTGCACATAGTACTTACCGTCTTCCTTCAGCAAGTCAATATGCCAGATCTTACCATTGCTGAATGCAAATTTAAAACCCTGACGCTGCTGGGTAAAACTATCGGTAGTACCGGATTGCTCCAATACGGAATTGAAGTGGAAGATGGCAGTTGCGGTGAAGGATTGATAGCTGTCATTGGTCAGCAATTCACCGGAACCACCGAACTTATACAGAACACCGCTGTTTTGTTCATCCAAAACCCAGCCATAGGCAGTAGCGGCAAATAAATCGTACTCCAAAGAAAGCTCCGTGTGCATATCCCGGTTGACATAGATGCTTCGGGTCAGCTTTTGATAGCCTTCCTTTTCCAAGAGAATGGTGTAGTATCCTTGTTTTAGATTTTCCAGGGTGAAATTACCCTTGGCATCCAGTTCCAAAGGTTTTTCTCCGGTAGGGCCTTTATAGCTGGCAACCACATTTTTCAGATCGCCGCCGCCCAATTTATGGGCAATCACGCTACCGGTAAGGGTCTTGTTGCCATCGGTAACAGCTTCTGCCACAGCAGAAATCTTCACACCGCCTGCAACACCTCTTTCGGTAATGGTCACAGAGCCATCTTCTTGGAAGTTGGCTTTCTGAATATACTCCTCACCGTTGATGGTGATGGATTTCAGAGCATATCCCGCATCGGGTGTCACCGTCACGTGCATCTGCATACCGGGAATGACCGCATCCGGACCGGTGATGGTATAGTTGTCACCGGTTTGGAACTCCACGGGAACAGTACCCTGTACACCGTTTTTATCAAATCGGAAATACTGGTACACGTTGGAATAGCTGGCACCATGCTGCTGCACAAAGGAATACCAGTATCTATCCACATCCATATCCGTGCCTGCATAGTTAAAGGAAGTGATATGGGCCGGACCGGCATAGACAAAGCTTTCCTTCATGGCATCGGCATTCAAGTCGAATCTATCCATATATTCCCAGGGAATAAACAATTCCAGGCAATAACCCTTACACTCAGGGGTGTTCAGCTCGCCACCTTTGGTGGTAGTGCCCAGATATGCCATGATATCAGCGGTACTGGCCACGTCCACGAAGCCGCCCTTACCGTTGCTTTTCTTAAAGGAAAGGTGGCCTGTGGGCAGCAGATCGATTTCAAATACGCTGTTGCCCTTCATATTATTGACCGTGCTGGGCGCCAGATACATCTCAACACAGCTGTTCAGATAGGAAGGGCGATCCAAATTAACGTAAATTGGCTTATTCTCTGTCACATCGTAGGCAAAGTACATACCCTTTTCGCCAAAATAGCTGGTCATAGCGATCTGCGCATCAGCGCCGCCCTCCTGGTTGGACAGGTACAGCCAGTTGTTGTTCCGGTACGCTGCTTCGTCCAGAACGCCGTCGATCACAAAGCCGCTGTCCGGCTCTGCCTTGGTTTCGTCGGGATTCACATAGGTATAGGTATCCTTGGTAGGTACTTTCTGAACCTTGGTATCCTTACAACCTGTAGCACACAGGCACAGCACCACCAGGCACAGCAGAAGCTTGAGGGGCGATTTTAAATTTTCCATCATAACCCCTCCTTACTTACCCAGGATTCGAATCTCAGAAATACCCACGGATTCTTGTCCCTTCGGCACTTCCACAGTAATTTTCACAGTCTTGACATTCAGTTCGTCAAATTCCGCATAGGCGGCAGCACCCAGCTTTACATAGTAAATCGTACCGTCCAGATCGTTGGCCGAATAGTATTCGGAGCTGAATGCCACATCATCGATATAACGCACCACTTCCTTGCCATTTTCCTCACAAATAAATTCTATGTGGGAGATATTTTGGAAGCAGCTGGTCTCCATTTTGGAGTTATAGACCATCACCGCACGAACAGGCCGTGCCTGTTCAAAATCAAAGGTAAAGGTGGTAGTCTTTTGAATCATCGTTTCCTGGATGTACTCCAGGAAAGCGGGATCTGCATACTTGTAAACGGACAACAAACCATCGTTCAGATATTCCGTATGCTTGCCGCCGGAGATTTTTGCCTCCGGCGCAATGTTAACATAGTCGGCAAAGGCCTCGATCTTCGGCTGAACCGTACAGGTGGGGCCATTGGTGTACATGACCTCCAGATCATTGCCGTCCTTATCCTTGATGGTGATCCATTTTACTTCATCAATGGCGGCATTTCTGTTTGCACCTGCCGTCACAAAATCATCATGGCGATGGTACACAATGTAGAGCTTACCGCCCACGTCGAGCATGGTATGGTGTCCGGTGCCGGAGACGTCTTCACTACCGGCAATACTGCCGGAAATCAGAACACCACCTTCGGCTCCGGTCAATTTCCGATAGGGTCCCAGAATATTATCTGCAACCGCCTGTGCCACCTGGTAGGAACTGTCCGCCCAGTTGCCCACAGAGAAGGTCAGATAATACTTGCCGTTATGCGCGATGACCTGAGGGCCTTCGTTAATGGAGTGGTTCTCCGGCTCATAGGTCACCTTATCCACATACTGACCGGCCTGTTCGGCCTGATAATCCGCTACGGTATAGTAGGAGTGGTAGGTCAGCACCTGGGCAGTAGACCAATCGGGCTTCAGCCAATTTTCCATTTTTACACCGACAATACGGTCAGATCCCCGGGAATCTACCCAAAACAGGTATTTATCGCCGTTTTCATCAATATAGGGATGGGGGTCAATACCGCCCACATAACCGCCGTAACCCTCGGTGCGAGAACCACCGATAGAATCAGAGAAAGCACGGTAGGCTTCGCAGTCAAACATCAGATACTTAGCAAAATAATGGGGATACTTGGCTTCGTTATAGGTGTGGAGATTTTCCTGTCCACAACTTGCCGCATCCTTAAAATTTACCAGCTGGAAGTCTCTGTCCGGATACTGAGAAGTTGCCACAAAGGTCATTTCGTAGGGATGTCCCTCTTCTACCTGGCCTGCCACCTTCACAGTGGTATCCTCCGCAGAGGTGGCGCTGAAGAACATATAGTAGGTTTCCGTATCCGAATCATATACCACTTCCGGTGCCCACATCTGAGAGTCGGTCACCCGACGGAACTCGGTCTGCGAGCCGTCGTCCGCATACTCTAAATTATCCAGGGTATTGCCCACGGGTTCCCAATCCATCAAATTCTTAGAACGGTAACAGAACAACGAACCGGAGGTAACATACTGATAGTAGTAGCCGTCCACCTGGGTATTATCCAATATAAATGGGTCAGCACCGCTGGTTTTTTTATCGTTGCGGTAGAAAAGTTCTTTATTGTAATCAGACTTGGTCTGTCCCTCTTCTAACTGGCCTTGATAGTTGGGTACTTCGTACTGTACCTGGGAGGATTTCTCCTCACTACAGGCAGCCAAGATCGTTCCCAGTATAACAAGCACCAATGCCAGAGACAGCACCTTTTTGATGATCGTCTGCATATTGCACCTCCCGGTGTAAATGGTATTATTCCTTAACACCGCCGGCGGACACGCCCTCGATGAAGTATTTTTGTAGCAATACATAGATGAGGATCAGAGGCAGCATACCCAAAACAGCCGCGGCAGAATAGATATTCTCGCTGCCTGCATTGGGGAACATACTGCGGATCTCACTTAAGTACAGCTGCAAGGTGATAAATCTCGGCTGATTCTGCAAGTACAGCATAGGTCCTAAATAGCTGTTGTAGCCTGCCACAAAGCCGAAAATGAATTGTGCGATAAATGCAGGTTTTGCCAAGGGGAACATGATCTTAAAGAAGCATTGGAAGAAACCTGCGCCATCCAATGTGGCAGCTTCGATCAAGGAATTGGGAATGCCGTCGAAGAACAAC
>JAFYVL010000037.1 GCA_017549125.1 Oscillospiraceae bacterium
CACCCCACCGCTACTATGTGGGTATCACCCATGTGAGCCTGGATACTGCAACTACCGGCTTCGGCTATAAGGCGCAGTTCCGTGGTGATGAAGCTGTGCAGGCACAGATTGCGGATATCGGCTATGACCTGTGGCTCACCGAGGACCGTGTGGTTACCCGTACCGCAAACTTTAAGAATGCTCTGACCCTGCGTCTGAAGAACTTCGATGTAGAAAATTACGGTGAAACCCCCGTCAATGCCAAGGCATTTATGACCCTTGTAGACGGCACGAAGCTGGAAAGCAATATTCATAGCTACTCCATGCGCTCCATGGTGGAGGGAATCAACGAAGCCTACGAAAGCTTTGGTACGGAAAAGCTGACCGCAGCTGCGAAGATGATTCTGAAATACGAAACCATGGAAAGCTGGAATGTTGCTAACATCCTGACGGCTCTGCAACCGAAGGCAGTTGTGGAATCCGTTACCGTAGAGAATCAGGAAATGACCATCTACGGTGGTTCTGCCGCAACCCTGACCCTGACAGGTGCCAATAAGTTTACGGTACAGGATACCGTGGAATCCCTGCAGGATAACCCCTATGCCAATTGGATTGCGGACTACTATGTGACCATGGATGCAGAGGCTCAGGAGGGTTTGTTCCTGGCAGGTAACTATGGCAGCTATGGCTGGATTGCCATCCCTGTAGCTGCAGGACAAACCTACACCCAAGTGCCTGTGGTAGCAACTCTGCTGGATACCACCATTACTTATGCGGATATGGTGAACCTGGTAGGTACATTCACCTGCGGTGTGGCTGATACCCAAAGCGCCAACACCGGTGCCACCGTCACCGTAGAGTTGCGTCTAACAAACCCCGAAGACCCCGCCGAAACCATCGCAATCAAAACCATAACCCTATCCCTATAATCAAAAGGCCGGTTCATCACGAACCGGCCTTTTGACGGATGAGGTGTAGGGGAGGGTCATTGACCCTCCCTTATTTGCTGTGAAACCTGTAAAATTGTAAACTTTATATGTAAAAACCATAAGCCTGAATCTTGCAGAGTACCGGGTACTGTGATAAAATATCCATAAACTAACAAATGGGGTGATCAGATGAAGCCATATTTGCAAATGGCAATGCCGGAACGCACAGAGGGCAGTTATTACCGCAGAGATATCAAAACCGATATTCTCTACGGACATTTCCGCTATGGGGATATTGTGATGACAGCGTCCCGCATCAGCGGTAAAATGCTGTCCTTTACCGATGAAATGGCTAAGCAAATGTGTGCAGAGGGGCTGGTCAGTTCCCAAACCCTGGCAGAGTATGAACAGGCGGTGGCAGAAGCCTTTGCCCTGGTGACACCCTATGATGATATGCCGGTGGAATCCATTGCCTATCACATCCACCAGATCCGCAAGACCAAACTGGGTGTGCCTGCCTTGGAACAGTACCGCCAAATCCAGGCAAGTACGACCATAGATTTTGCGCCCCAGGCATTGAACCAGACCGAAAAGAAAATACCGCTTTTTGAAAATTCCATTATCTTTGCTCTGTGTGATTCTACCATGCTTCCGCTGATGCAGGAAGACCTGCGCCGTGCATCCCAAGCCTATGTGCTTTGCAGTGAAGCGCCCGGTCATATTCTGCCCACCCGTGAGGTTCTGGAAGGCTGGCTGGGTATGGATCTGCCCATTACTTATCTGCCTGTGAATGACCGAGTGACATACCACCCGGAGTTGCAACAAGCCATCGACAACGACAAGGCATCCCTGTTCTTCTATGGCGAAGAAGGCTTCTTATACTGCAGAAGCCTAAAGGTGGATGCCATGGTCTATGCCAAGCCCAAGGGCTTTTATCCCAAAGCCCTCACAGGCACGCTGGGCGCGCCCCAGGATTGTTTGATCTATGTACCTAAGGGTTTTGATATTACCCCTTATGTGCCTCTCACAGACCGTACCAGGCTGTCCTATTGGCAACTGGTGAGATTGTGGCAGGATCATGGAAATTCGATCTATCAGATGCCTGTGGAAACCCTTTACGAAACCTATCCTCAGTATTTCTTAAATATCTACGAAACCCATGCCCATTGCCCGGAGGCGGCTGAGGGCTATCCCATTGCCTTGGAAAGCACATCCATGGCAGAATTCGATGCCCAGCGAGATCGGGCCATCAAAGCCTACTTAGACGGCTTTGAAGATATTTCCTACTATGCCACCTATTTCGATGAAAATCTCCGGGAGCAGCCTATCTGCTACCGGGGCGCTGAAAAACAGAATGGTATTCTGGTACACGCAGTACGTGTGAAAAAATCCGAACAAGCCCGGGTGGTGTCCTGCGGTAAAACCTCTTTGCGGCAGAAATTTGCCCGGGAGGGCAGGGGACAGACCGCTCTATTGTCCAATTTCCTGTTCTTCCTGACCCCCAAGCTGGGTAGACTCTATAATGAACTGCGCGCAGATCGCCCCATGGAACAGGCGGATGCGGCGGCTGGTCATTTGGACTATATGCTGTCCTATGAAAACGGCAAGCGGAAGGAGACCTTCCCTCTGTTTGGAAAAAGCTGTATTGCCATGAAGCTGGACGGCTCTTTTCTGTTTTTCAATTTCCGTTTGGGTGGCGGCAGTGTGCAAGTAGCCGACCGGACCATCCGTTGGGAAACAGAAAATGTGGACACAGAAACAGATCCGATCCGCATCTACACCCCCTATACCTCTGTGGCAGACGGGGATGCAGACCGCAATACCTACCGCAAGCTGGTAGGTCAGGATCGGGTAAATCTGGTGATCCTGCAGGATAAGCTGTGCAGCCTGCGGTATGGAGATGTGGTGATGCCCAGCGTGGGCGTTGTGATCTCCCTGGAAGCCAAGACAGGCTTGGCGCTGATGGAAACCTTAGGTCTTCAGAGCCTGGGAGATGGCTATTATGATGTGTCCGGTCTGGAACTGTCCGTGAACCTGGATGCGCCGGAGGGAATCGAACCCCAGGTCTGGAAACAGGTACAATGGGCCTACGGCGGCGGCCTGTCCTTGATCTTGGATGGGGAAGGTCTGTGCGACCATGACCAAATGGATGCTTGGTTCCAAAAGGAAGGCTGGATGTCACCTCTGTCCCGACAGACCCAGGAATCTTCCTTGCATACCCTGGTGAAGCACCCCCGAACCGCCCTGGGTGTCACCGAAAACGGAGATACGGTGCTGCTGGTCTATTCCGGCAGAACCTGGCGCTCCACCGGTGCCGACTACCGGGAAATGATTGCCATTGCCCGTAGCCTGTTCCCGGATATTCGTAGCCTTATGAATATGGACGGCGGCGGCTCTGCGGTGCTGGGTCTGGTCATAGACGGCAGCTTTATGGAACTGAGCTGCCCCTCCACCTCTGCCAACAGTACCGTGGGCATGACCCGCCCGGTGAATACAGTATTATATATTCCTTTGGAGAATAGGGGAGAAGAACATGATTAAGTTTGGAACCGGTGGCTGGCGAGCCATTATCGGTGAGGATTTTACAAAAGCCAATATTCAGATATTTGCCAAAGCCATGGCCCATAAGATGAAGGCGGAGAATGTGGCGGATAAAGGGCTGGTGATTGGTTATGACCGCCGTTTCCTATCCAAGGAGACTGTCAAATGGAGCTGTGAGGTTTTGGCAGCGGAGGGGATTCATGTGCTGTTCGTGAACCGCTCTGTGCCTACACCCCTGGTCATGAACTATGTGATGAAATATGACCTGCCCTATGGTATGATGGTTACTGCCAGCCATAATCCGTCCTTGTATAATGGCATTAAGGTATTTACCGCCGGCGGTCGGGATGCAGATGAAGTGCAGACAGCCGATATTGAACGGTTTATTGCCGCTGTGGACGAAAAGGATATTGTCCGGATGGATTACACGGAGGCGGTGGAAAAGGGACTGGTTACCGAGTTCTATCCCATGAACGAGTATATTGACGACATCATGGCAAAAATCGACATGGAGGCCATTCGCAATGCCGGCCTGCGGATCGTGTACGACCCCATGTACGGCGTGGGTCAAAGTGCCTTGAGTACCATTTTGATCACAGGCCGCTGTGACCTGAAGATCATCAACCAGGAGCATGACACCCTGTTCGGCGGCAGAATGCCCGCACCCTCTGAGGATCTTCTGCAAATGCTCCGCAGTCATGTGGTGGATCGGGGCTACGATATGGGTCTTGCCACCGACGGCGATGCAGACCGCCTGGGTGTCATTGACGACAAGGGCAATTACCTGCATCCCAATGATATTCTGGTACTGTTGTATTATTATCTGGTGAAATACAAGAGCTGGAAAGGCCCTGTGGTCCGTAACCTGGCAACCACCCACCGGCTGGATGCCATTGCGGCTTCCTTTGGCGAGACCTGTTATGAAGTGCCTGTGGGCTTTAAGCATATCTCTGCAAAAATGGCAGAGACCGGTGCAATACTGGGCGGTGAATCCTCCGGTGGCTTGACGGTTGCCGGTCATATCCGTGGCAAGGACGGCATGTATGCGGCATCTTTGCTGGTGGAAATGGTTGCCCTTACCGGTAAAAAGCTGTCTGAACTGATGAATATCATTCGTAAGGAGTACGGTAGCTGTCACATGGAAGAATGTTCCTTTACCTTCTCCCAGCAGGTCAAGGAGCAACTGCAAAAACGGCTGTTTGTGGATATGGAATTGCCCGATGTGGGCAATGTGGAGATCGACCATGTGTCCTATCTGGACGGCTGTAAGATCTTCTTCAAAAATGGCGGCTGGGTGATCATCCGTTTCTCCGGCACAGAACCCTTGCTGCGTGTATTCTGCGAAATGCCTACCCGTAAACAAGCCATCTCCGTCTGCGACAAAATTAAAGACTTCTACGGAATTTAATAGAAAATGCGCCGTCTCAACATCGAGCAATGCCATTAAGTTAAGTGTCATCGCGAACCAGTGCGCACACTGGTGTGGCGATCTCCTGTGAAAAATCTGACTCCGGAGATTCCCACGACCAGTTTGCGAACTGGTCTCGGAATGACTGAATTTCTTAACTTAATGACATTGCTCAACATCGAGACGGCGCATTCAATTTATACATGCTTATCCATGACTTCTTGGATGCGAGATTTGACCAGAGCGGCCAGTTCCACAGAACTTAAGTCCTTGTATTCCTCATAGGGGATCACAGGCAGATAGTGCATCTGTACCGTTACAGGCTTGCTGCCCTTCTCGTCCAGTACCTTGAAGCTGTTGATAAATGCCATGGGCATAATGGGGCATTTGGTCTTCATAGCGGCCTTGAAGCTGCCACCGTGGAAATCCACCATGGTGTTGCCCAGCTTACTGCGAGTGCCTTCCGGGAAGATGATGTAGTTTCTTCCGGACTTGACCTCTTCGCTGACGTTCTTGATCACCGTCAAAGATTGGCGCACATCCTCACGATCCATGGCAAAGGACTTGGTGCAAATGAGGATCTGCTTCAACAGGGGCTTGTCCTCCAGTTCCTTCTTGAACACACAGGCCAGAGGACCGGGGAAGTCGGCGGCAATGGCTACCACATCAAACAGACCCTGGTGGTTGGAATAGATCATGTAGCCGTTTTCCTGGGGGATATTCTCCTTGCCAAAGACCTGCAGATCCACGTTGCTCTTGGCGATGGCTGCCTGCATCATTTTGCTGATGTGCTGCCACTTTTCCAGTTCCGGATACTGCTCGGTGTTTTTGGCATATTTACACAGCTTCCGGTACATCCCGGGCAGCTTAAAGATATTCAGTAGCGCCATGCGGACAATACGGTTCATAGGATTACCTCTTAAATAGTAAAATCAAACTGAGAAATGGTGTGTAGGTTGCCTGTACCCAATCGGCAGGTCACCACGCAGTGATAAGCACCCTTGCTGAGTCCATCCGGATCGATGCTGCCCAGAATCACAGCCTGTTCAATGGGATTGAGCAGCTGGGATAGCTGCAGCTGACGGCAATTCAGCTCTCTGCCAAACAGAGTGGCCTGCTGGATCACCAAATCACCGCTGTAAATGGTGATTTGCGCATTGGCGATTCGGTGGCTGGCATTGATGGTGCTGCCCAGCAGCTGATCCAGGGAAACAGGATCTTGGGACAGGGAAACGGATTCTTGATCCAAAGGAGAGGGGTCGATCAGTTCCTTGCAGGTTACAGGCAAATAGCCTTTCTGGTAGATTTGCTTAAACGTCCAGACCGTATCCAGAGAGCCGCAAATATACACATTCTGACCTAACTTGGAATCAAAATAACAGTCATCGGTCTTTTGAGACTCAGACTTGTTCTCAATGATGGTGACGGTGCTCACATCCGGGTTAATAGAGCCGTCCTCATTGTAATAGATGTTGGTACTCACGATCATCACCGTATGACCGCCGGAAGCCTTGGTGTAGAGTACAATGGCATCGCCCTTTTGCAGCTGAGCATAGGCCTTGTACATAACCTCTTCGCCATTGTCCTGGCAAATGGGCTTGGTGGATTCGGTGTACTTGGGAATGTTGCAGGTATACTCGCCGACCTTTACACAGCCGTAAATATCGGTCATTTCACCGGTGCCGGTAAAGGTGATGGAGTTGGAGACTTTGGACCATGCCCAGAATACGGTGTCCACACAATCGCTGCCAATGCGTGCCTGAGACCAAGGGCCGTCCTTGGGATAACCGGTGAGGGATTCTCCACGCAGATCGCTGATGGTGTAAACGCCATTTTCGTCCTGGGCGGTGGCATAGCTTAAGAAGCTATAGGCTGAACCAGACCCGTGGCTATAGGGCAGACCACGATAGATACGACCGGCCTTCAGATGGATCACCCGCTCCGGCACGATCTCCATATCGATCTCGGGGCCCATAGAACCGCTGTACAGAGAATAGGACATATCCTCTGCCGGTGTCCACAGGACACTCATAGCACGGCGCATTTCCGCTTCTACCACGTCCCGGCGGTAGGCCAGGATCGCATCGGGATCTTCCGGCTCAGTAGGGGACAGGGTGGGCTGCTGGGCTTCGTAATGGGGTGTGATACCGGCTTGCTTCGGTGTGGTTTTTTCTCCGCAGCTGCTGAGCAGCAGACAGAGCAGTAATAGAACAATAACTTTTTTCATCGTATATTATTTCTTGAAATCAAATTCGTGGACGGTGTGGGTGTTGCCTGTGGCCAGACGGCAGCTGATGGTGCAGTGATAATTGCCGGATTTCAGACTATCCAAATCCAGCGTGCCAAGCATAACTTCCTGCTCCAGAGGATCGAAGAAGGCATACATGCTGAACTGACGGTAGCTGGATTCTTTGCCGTAGGCGGTGGCTTGCTGTACCACCTGGTCGTTCTTGCTGATAGTAATGGTCACATAAGCAATACGGTGGGATGCGTTCACAGAGGTCTGATGGAGGGTGTCCATGGTAGCGTCTGTGTGAGAGAAACTGACGGATTCCACATCCAGAGGGCTGGGATCCACCAGCTCTTTGCAGGTCACAGGCATATAGCCCTTGCTGAACAGGGTGTTAAAGGTCCAATAGGAATCCACAGCACCGCAGATATATACGGTCTTTTGGATCTCCTCGTTGTAGTAGCTGGCCAGTTCTCGCTGAGAGGCGGGCTGTTGCTCAATGATGATGGCATAGCTGTTGTCACCGTCGATCTTGCCATCTTCCGTGTACTTGATCAAGGTGTCCACGACCATCACCGCATGACCGCCGGAAGCCTTGGTATAAAGCACCAGGGCATCACCCTTCTGCATTTCGGCATAGGCGGCAAACATCACATCCTCACCGTTTTCCTTGCAAATAGGCTTGGTGGTGGTACTGAACTTGGGAATGTCACAGGTATAATCGCCAACCTTTACGATGCCGTAGGCTTCGGTCAGCTCAGCGGTGTAACGGGAGGTGAAGGAGTTGGATACCTTACCCCATGCCCACAGAACAGTGTCCGCGCAGTCACAGCCCTGGCGAGCCAACAGGCCGCCGGCCAGGCTAGTGCCGGTCAGGTCAGAAATGGTGTACACGCCGTCCTCGTCCTGGGAAGAGGCATATGTAAAGAAGCTATAGGCGGAGGCGGAAGCGTGGGTGTAGGGCAGTCCTTGATAAATACGACCGGCCACCATGGTGATAGGTTCTTCGTCGGTTTCCTTTACCAGATAGGTAATATCCTCTGCAGGCGTCCACAGGGTGGACATGCAACGGCGCATTTCTGCTTCAACCACATCTCGGCGGTAAGCCAGGATCTGCTCGGGATCTTCCGGTTCAGTGGGGGAGAGCGTAGGCTGCTGAGCCTCATAGGGGGGCTCGGTGGGTGTAGTGTCAGCAGGCGCGTTAGCTTCCTTGCTGCAAGCACCCAATAATAGACAAATCAGCAGTAAGCAAATAATTCGTTTCATAGGATACCTCCATCATCATGAAATCGTTCTAAATATACCATAAAAAACGCAAAAAAACAAGAAGGAAATCGATTTGACAGATGGGCAGAACCGTGCTATACTGAATTGGAACTTTAAAAAGGAGGATAACTCTATGAAAAAAATCTTTGCAATTTTATTGGTTGTTTCCATGGTGTTTGCTTTGGCAGCCTGCGGTTCCGACAAGGAAGGCAACAGCGGTCTGCTGGGCAATAACAATGGCAGTTCCGTAACTCTGAGCAGAATGAAGCTGACCCGTGGCACCATCATCGGTGATGTGTATACCAACATTTCTATGGGCATCACGTTCACCAAGGGCGACTCCTGGGAGTACTACACCGATGAAGAGTTGGCTGAACTGATGGGTACAACCACCGAGATGATGGGTGTGGACTATGAGCAGCTGCTGGAAAATACCGGCTCTGTTTATGACATGATGGTCATCGACAATAATACCGGCAGCAATGTGTTGGTCATGGTGGAAGACTTGAAGGCATCCGGCTCCGGCGGTATGTCCGAGAGTGCTTACCTGGATAACCTGCAGACTATGCTGAATCTGACTGGTGTTGACTACAGCTTCGGCAGCAGATCCAAGGTCAGCATTTGTGGCAATCAGTATGTTTCCCTCACTGCCACCAGCAACCAGTACGGCATGGATATGGAGCAGGTCTACTATGTGCGCATTGTGGATGATTATGTCTTTAGCATTATCATCACTCTGGTGGGTACACCTGTGTCCGACATTCTGCCCATGTTCTCTTAATGAAACCAATCCCTCGTTCGCTTGCGAACGAGGGATTTTTCTCAGTAATAATAAGGGTTTCTCTTGCCAGTAGAGAAGAAAATACCGGGATTCTACAATCCAGAGAGGGGAAAATGCCGAATTTTGCTGGACGATTTTCACCCTGTATGTTATGATGCCTACGAAACGAAGAAAGGTAGGTTTTCCTATGAGACAGATTAAGATCGTTGCAGACTCTTCTGCCAATGTGCATCAGCGCCAAGCCGTACCCTTTGCCAGTGCTGCGCTGAAGATCATTACCGATACTGAAGAATTCGTGGACAATGCCGCATTGGATGTGGCGGCCATGGTTACATATTTTGATACATATAAGGGTAAGTCCAAAACCTCTTGCCCCAACCCGGCAGATTGGCTGGAAGCCTTTGGGGATGCAGAGGATGTATTTTGTATTACCATCACCAGTAACCTCTCCGGCAGCTATAATTCCGCATGTATTGCCAAGCAGATGTATGAAGATGAGCATGAAGACCGTCGCGTCTTTGTGATCGACTCTCTGTCTGCCGGCCCGGAGCTGGTTTTGATCATTGAGAAGCTGGAGCAGATGATCGGCGAAGGCATGGAATTTGACGAGATCTGCAGTAAGATTAAAGAGTACCAGCAGACCATCGGTCTGGAGTTTATGCTCCAGTCTCTGAAGAACCTGGCAGCCAATGGACGTGTGTCTCCTGCGGTTGCTAAAATTGCTACCTTGCTGGGTATTCGTATTGTGGGCAAGGCCAGCGATGTGGGTACATTAGAGCCTACGGATAAATGCCCCGGCCAGGCGCGTTCCTTGCATGCGGTGGTCAAGAATATGACCAAGGCTGGTCTGCAGACCGGTAAGGTCATCATTGCCCACTGCTTCAATGAATCTGCTGCTAATGCCTTAAAGGATCTGCTGGCAGAAAAGTTGCCCCAGGCGCAGGTGGAGATCACCCAATGTACCGGTCTGTGCAGCTACTATGCAGAAAAGGGCGGTCTGATGATCGGCTTCGAAAAATTCTAATATACAAAGGCGTGCTTCGGCACGCCTTTTAACGTTCGATTTGTCGAACCACTTCGTAGGGGCGGATAGTATCCGCCCGGTGATTTTGTCACAACAAAATCACATCAAGATAAATATGAATTTGGGTTGCATTTTACAAAAATATTCTGTATATTTATCTGGATAAAATACGATAAGGAGAACGAGAATGAAAAAACTTTGGCAAATTTTTGTGTCCTTTTTCCGGATCGGTGCCTTTACCTTTGGCGGCGGCTATGCCATGATCCCGCTGATCCAGCATGAGGCCGTGGAGAAACGGAAATGGGTCACTGATGAAGATATTCTGGATATTGTGGCAATCGCGGAGTCCACCCCCGGACCTATCGCCATTAACTCTGCTACCTTTGTGGGCTATCGTGCAGCCGGTGTGCTGGGTTCTGCCTGTGCTACCCTGGGTGTGGTGCTGCCCAGCTTTGTGGTCATTCTGGCACTATCTTTTGTGCTATCCCAGTTCCAGGATGTACAGGCGGTGCAGTATGCCTTTAACGGCATCCGTGTGGGTGTGCTGGCCTTGCTGGTGAAGGCACTGTGGACCATGTATACCAAAAGCCCCAAGGGCTGGGCGGCTTATGTGGTTATGGGTGTATCCTTCCTGCTCACTGCCATCTTTAGCGATATCGTGATCTATGTGATCATCGGCTGCGCTGTCTTTGGTATTGTTACCTCTCGAATCATGGAAAGGAGGGCACAATAATGGCATTTGTAGAGCTGTTTCTAACCTTCTTTATGATCGGTATCGTCACCTTCGGTGGCGGCTATGCTATGCTTCGCATGATCCAGGAACAGGTGGCTCTGCGCTGGGGAGAATTGATCCCTGTGGAGAGTTTGACCAATTTCGTGGCAGTCAGTGAATCCACCCCCGGACCTTTTGCTATTAACATGGCCACCTATGTGGGCTCTGTGGTAGGTGGAGACCAGGGCGGTTTTGGTATGACTGTACTGGGTTCTTTCTGCGCCACCATGGGTGTGGTGCTGCCCAGCTTCATCGTCATTTTGATCGTTGCCAAGATCTATGACCGTTTCCGTTCCAGCAAGCTGGTCAAAGATGCTATGAGCGGTCTGAAACCTGCGGTGGTTGGCTTGCTCGCCAATGCCATCCTGGGTGTGCTGGTGGAGGTGTTTGCCCCCGCAGGCTTCGCCTGGAGTTTGTTTACCACCTCTGCATTCTATATTTCCCTTGGCATCTTTGCGGTTACGGTGGTTCTGGCATTTAAAAAAGTCCATCCCATCATCTTGATTTGCCTGTCTGCGGTGGCAGGAATTGCCTTCGGCTACCTGGGATGGCTGTAAACCGGAATGTGGTTGTTTTTCACAAGAACCCGAATGTATTTTTGTGAAAAACGTCAATCCTGTGTGTTTTGGGCAAAATGTCAAAATTAAGCATTGAAATCTCAAAATCCTTCGTGTATAATGAACCCATTGTTGGGCTAAAGCCCACATTGTAAGGTAGGAGGGCAATCGCCTTCCCGAAAGGAGATTAACAACCATGTACACTGCTAATTCTATTCGTAACATCTGCCTGCTGGGTCATAGCGGCAGCGGCAAGACCGCACTGGCTGAAAGCCTGTTGTATATGACCGGTGTCATCGACCGTATCGGCAAGAACGCTGACGGCAATACCGTCTGTGACTACGATCCGGAAGAGATTCGCCGTAATATTTCCATCAGCACCGCTGTTGTGCCTTTGGAGTATAAGAATATTAAGATCAACCTGCTGGATACTCCCGGTGGTTTTGATTTCTCCGGCGCTGTTATGGAAGCTCTGCGTGCTGCTGACGCTGCGATTTTGGTCGTATCTGCCAAGGACGGCATCACCGTCGGTGCAGAAAAGGCATGGAAGTATTGCCAGGAGCGTAATATGCCCTGCTTTATCTATATTTCCAAGGTTGACGAAGAGAATTCTGATTATAATGCTACCTTCAACGCTCTGCGTGAGAAGTATGGCAATAAGGTCGCTCCTGTGGTCGTTCCCATTTGGGATGGTGACCGTAAGGTGACCGGTATCATCGACGTGCTGAACAAGCGTGCATACGAGATGCAGAACTTGAAGCGTGTTGAGATCGAAGTTCCCGAGGGCAAGGAAGAGGTTATTACCGAATTTAACGATGCTCTGAAGGAATCCGTAGCCGAGACCAGCGAAGAGCTGATGGATAAGTTCTTCGGCGGCGAGGACTTTACTTATTCTGAAATGATCAAGGGTATGCATACCGGTGTTCTGGAGCGTACCATGTTCCCCGTGTTCTGCGGCTCCGGTGTTACCTGCCTGGGTAGCCTGATGCTGATGGATCACATCATTGACCTGTTGCCCAACCCCATCGAGGGTAACTACCATAAGGCAACTCTGGCTGATGGCACCACAGAGGAATTCGTTGTATCTCCCGGTGGCGTGCCCTCCGCCTTCGTTTGGAAGACCGTTTCTGATCAGTACGGCAAGTATTCCTTCATCAAGGTTCTGTCCGGTGACATCACCTCTGACACCACCCTGGTCAATGCCCGTACCGGCGAGACTGAAAAGCTGGGTCGTCTGTACGCAATGTGCGGCAAGAAGGCAACCGAAGTGAAGTGCCTGAGCTGTGGTGATATTGGCGCCATCGGCAAGATGGATAAGGTTAAGACCGGTGATACCCTCTGCGATCCTCGTAAGGTGGTTAGCCTGAAGGGTATTCCCTATGCAGAGCCCTGCTATTCCATGGCTATTGCACCTAAGGTCAAGGGTCAGGAAGAAAAGGTCGGTTCCGGCTTGAACCGTCTGAACGAAGAAGATCCTTCCTTCACGCTGGTGAACAATGCTGAAACCCGTCAGCTGGTGCTGTCCGGTGCCGGTGACCAGCAGATCGACGTGCTGGTTGCCAAGCTGAAGAGCCGCTTTGGTGTGGATGCTGTTCTGTCTCCCGCTAAGGTCGCATACCGTGAGAAGATCAAGAAGAGAGTGGAAGCTCACGGCCGTCACAAGAAGCAGACCGGTGGTTCCGGCCAGTTCGGTGACGTATGGGTTCGCTTCGAGCCCCAGGAAGAGCAGGATGATCTGATCTTCAATGTGGAAGTTGTTGGCGGCGCTGTGCCCAAGAACTTCAACCCCGCTGTTGAAAAGGGTATCCAGGAAGCCGTTCTCAGAGGCCCCTTGGCAGGTTACCCCATGGTTAACCTGAAGGCCACTCTGTACGATGGTTCTTACCACCCTGTTGATTCCAACGAAATGGCATTTAAGCTGGCCGCTATCCTGGCATTTAAGGAAGCAATGCCCAACGCAATGCCCACTCTGCTGGAGCCCATCGGTTCTCTGGCTGTCACCATTCCCGATAGCTACATGGGCGATGTGATCGGCGATCTGAATAAGCGTCGTGGCCGTGTCATGGGTATGAACCCTGACCAGGAAGGCAACACCGTTGTGGAAGCTGAAGTTCCCATGGCTGAAATGGGCACTTATGCCATCGACCTGCGTGCTATGACCCAGGCAAGAGGTTCTTTCACTCTGGCATTTGAACGCTATGAGGAAGTTCCCAAGGCTAGCCAGCAGAAGATCATCGACGAGGCTAAGGAAGAAGAATAATTAAAAAAGCGGCGCAGTTCCTGCGCCGCTTTTTTAAAATGCATAATGCAGAATGCAAAATGCAAAATTTGAATGTGAAAGGTTTTACCTATGTTACCTGAAGCGTTTTTAGAGCGAATGAAAATACAGCTGGGGGAGGAGTACCCGGCATTTTTGCAAAGTCTGGAGCGTCCCCGTGCGGTAGCACTGCGGTTTAATCCGCTGAAAGGGGGAATGCCCCAGCTGCCTTTTGTGGGCGACCCGGTTCCCTGGGAGTCTATGGGCTATTATTATGATCCGGAAGCCCGTCCCGGTCTGCACCCCTTCCATGAAGCCGGCGTATACTATTTGCAAGAGGCCAGCGCCATGTCGGCTGTGGCTTTGCTAGATCCCCAGCCTGGTGAAAAGGTTTGCGACCTGTGTGCCGCCCCTGGTGGTAAAACCACCCAGATAGCCGGCCGTATGGCAGGGGAGGGCTTTTTGCTGTGCAATGAGATCAATCCCAAACGTGCCAAGATCCTCAGCCGGAATATAGAGCGGATGGGTGTGGCAAATGCGCTGGTGACCAATGAACACCCTCAAAAGCTGGCGCAGGCCTATGCCGGTTTTTTTGACCGTGTGCTCATTGATGCCCCTTGCTCCGGTGAGGGTATGTTCCGCAAGGAAGAAGCGGCGGTGACTGATTGGAGTCCGGAAACTGTGTCCATGTGCGCCAGACGACAGGCAGAGATCCTGGATTCCGGTGCTATGTTGGTTCGTCCCGGCGGCAGATTGGTCTATTCCACCTGTACCTTTGCACCGGAAGAAAATGAAGAAGCCATTGCCGGATTCCTGGCGCGTCACCCGGAATTCACACCGGAAATGGTATCTGCCCCCTGGTTCGTGGCAGGAGAAAACGGTTCTTTCCGTATCTGGCCTCATAAGGTTCTGGGCGAGGGACATTTTGCGGCGGTTCTGCGGAAAACCGCCGGGGAGGAAATGGAGGATTCCCTGGAAAAGGGTCAGTCGCTACCCAAAGAATGGAACGACTTTTCCCGGGAAATGGGCATTGTTTTGCCTAAGGGCAAGGCCATCCAATTTGGACAAAGCCTGTATTGGGCGCCGGAGGAAATGCCTTCTCTGCGTGGCATCAAAGTCATGCGTCCCGGTTTGGAACTGGGCGAATTGAAGAAGGCGCGGTTTGAACCCTCTCATGCCCTGGCGCTCTGGCTGCAGGATTGTAAGCAAAGCCTGGATCTTTCTGCCGATGGCACAGAGGTGGCGGCCTATATGCATGGCGATGTGATCTGTTCAAATATTCGGGGCTGGTGTCTGATCAAAGTCGACGGATTTTCTCTTGGTTGGGCAAAAGGTGACGGAAATTTCCTAAAAAACCACTATCCTAAGGGATTGCGACGTTAATTTCTGAAAAATGACATAAAATTTTACTTTACATAATACATTTCATATGATACAATTTATGAGCATTATAATGAAATTTGCAAGGAGTGACTGATCCTTGGCTAGATATGAAATTATTGGCGGTAACCAACTGAATGGTACTGTCACCATTAGTGGCGCCAAAAATGCGGCGGTTGCGATCCTGCCTGCAGCCTTGTTGGTGAACGGCAAATGCCGTGTTGAAAATGTTCCTGATATCTCTGATGTGCGTATTCTTCTGAGCATTCTGGAGGATATGGGCGTTGTGATCCAGCGTGAGCCCAATGGTGTTGTGGAGCTGGATTGTACCAATATTCGTAATACCAATCCCAATCCGGAGCTGGTCTGCAAAATGCGTGCCAGTTACTATCTGATGGGTGCTTTGCTCAGCCGCTTTGGTAAGGCAAGTGTGGCATTGCCCGGCGGTTGTAGCTTTGCTTCTCGCCCCATTGACCAGCATTTGAAGGGCTTCCGTGCCTTGGGTGCAAAGGTCACCGAGACGGAGGAGTATGTTCATCTGGAGCCTGGTGAAAACGGCCTGCAGGGTAACCGTGTGAGCCTGGACGTGGTCAGTGTAGGTGCTACCATCAATATCATTATGGCAGCCTGCTTGTTGCCTGGTCAGACTATTATTGAGAATGCGGCCAAAGAGCCTCATATTGTTGACCTGGCCAACTTCCTCAATACCATGGGCGCCCGTATTTCCGGTGCCGGTACAGATACCGTTAAGATCCGTGGTGTGGAGTCTCTGCAGGGTGGCAACTATGCCATTATTCCTGACCAGATCGAAGCCGGAACTTACCTGGCGGCTGTTGCTGCCGCAGGTGGCAATGTACTGGTGCAGAACGTGATCCCTAAGCACATGAGCTGTATTACCACCAAGTTGGCTGAAATGGGTGCGAAGATCATCAATTATGATGATGCCATCCGTATCCAGTCTGATGGTAAATTGCATTGCACCACAGTTAAGACTCGTCCCTATCCCGGCTTCCCCACGGATATGCAGGCGCAGATCTGCGTATGTATGGTGGTTGCAGAGGGCTTGAGTAAGTTGACCGAGAGTGTTTACGAGACTCGTTTCTTTGGTTATTGCTCTGAGTTGGAGCGCATGGGCGCACATATCGAAGTGATTGGCAAAACCGCCAATGTGACCGGCAGACCCAAACTCCGTGCCGCAGATGTGGTGGCAAGAGACCTGCGTGCAGGTGCTGCTCTGGTCATTGCCGGTTTGACTGCCGAAGGTGTTACCCGTGTGTCTGATATTCACTATGTGGAGCGTGGCTATGAACGCCTGGTGGAGAAAATGACCGCCCTGGGTGCAAATATCCGTAAAGTTGAAGACTAATCAAAATGGCGTTTGCAAATCTGCAAACGCCATTTTCCTATGCAAATAATTCTGTAGATAAATACCGGTCACCGGTGTCCGGCAGAAGGACCACAATGTTCTTGCCACGGTTTTCCGGTAATTGTGCCAGCTTTATGGCGCAATGCAGAGCCGCACCGGCGGAGATACCCACTAAAATACCCTCGTTTTTTCCCAGTAGGCGGCTGGCATCAAATGCTTCCTGCTCGGTAACCGTTACGACCTGGTCATATACCTTCTGATCCAATACCGCCGGTATAAAATTCGCACCGATGCCTTGCAAGCCGTGAGATCCGGCTGTGCCTTGGCTGAGTAGGGGAGAACCTGCAGGCTCTACTGCGACTACCTGCACACTGGGATCGCGTTCTTTCAAATACCGACCAACACCGCTTATGGTGCCACCTGTGCCCACACCAGCCACAAAAATATCCACTTTGCCATCTGTGTCCTCCCAGATTTCCGGGCCTGTGGTGGCGTAGTGAGCGGCAGGATTGGCAGGATTGTCAAACTGGGCAGGAATGAAGCTGTTCGGGATCTGGGATGCCAGTTCCTCTGCTTTTTTGATAGCACCCTTCATGCCTTCTGCGCCGGGGGTGAGCGTCAGCTTTGCGCCGTAGGCGGTCATCAGCTTCTGCCGTTCTACACTCATGGTGTCCGGCATGACAATGATGGTTTCGTAGCCTCTGGCGGCTGCTACGGCGGCCAGACCGATGCCGGTGTTGCCGGATGTGGGCTCAATGATCACAGCACCGGGTTTTAACAACCCCTTTTCCTCGGCGTCCAGGATCATGGACAGCGCCACCCGGTCCTTCACAGACCCGGCAGGATTCATAAATTCCAGCTTGGCCAGCACATTGGCCTTTAGATGGCAATGGCTTGCCAATGCGTTGCATTGCATCAGCGGCGTGCCGCCAATCAATTCAGAAACAGATTGATAAATTCGAGACATCATAAAACCTCCAACCGAATTCCAATTTATCGCATACAAGGCTCCCCTCGTAGGGGAGCTGTCGCGAAGCGACTGAGGGGTGTAAATGCCAACATTTATGCGGATTTAACAACACCCCTCCGCCCCTTCGGGGCACCTCCCCTACAGGGGAGGCAAAGCGGAAAATTTGAATTTGTAACATTATACTCCTATTCGCGGACAAATGTCAATATATGATTGACATACATACCATGTTATGGTATAACCTACAAAAAGGAAAGGGGTCGTACCTATGGAATGGGATAAGAAGATTGCATCTGTGGTGGACGCTGTGCTGGCGGATTATCACCAGGATCGGGATATTGACCGTTTGGAAAGCTTCCGTAATCCGGATAAGGATGCCATTATTGATATTATTGACAAGTTGCGCAGAATCGTATTCCCCGGTTATTTCCGGGATAAGAATTATCGCAGCTATAACTCACGGAATCAGCTGTCCGTGCTACTGGAAGACACCATGATCAACCTGACACACCAGATTGCCCTGGTGTTTGAAAGCACAGGCGAGTCGGCTGAAACCGCCAAAACCCATGCAGAGGAGGTTTGCATGGCCTTCTTCGGTGCATTGCCCCAGGTTAGAGCCATGGTGCAGACCGACCTGCAGGCCGCCTACGATGGTGACCCTGCGGCCACCGGCATGGCTGAGATCATTTTTGCTTACCCGGGCTTGTTTGCCATTACCGTATATCGCCTTGCCCACGTGCTGTATACCCTTAATGTACCCATGCTGCCCAGAATTATGACAGAGCACGCTCATAGCATTACGGGTATTGACCTGCATCCCGGTGCAACGGTAGGCGAGTATTTCTTCATCGACCATGGTACCGGTATCGTTGTGGGTGAGACCACGGTGATCGGCAAGAACGTGAAGATCTACCAAGGTGTAACCCTGGGCGGCCTGTCCACCCGTGGTGGCCAGAGCCTCCGTGGTAAGCGTCGTCACCCTACCATTGAGGATAATGTGACCATCTATGCCAATGCTTCCATTTTGGGTGGCGATACGGTGATCGGCAGAGATTGCGTCATTGGCGCAAACAGCTTTATTACCCAATCCGTGCCTCCTTGCACCACCGTTACCATCAAGAACCAGGAGCTGCAGCTGAAGACCCGTCCCGGCTGCTGTGAATAAAGACAGAATCTATCTGCCTTGTCCCCCTCTTAGAGGGGGATGTCAGCAAAGCTGACAGGGGGAGTGTATCCCGATAATAAGTAAGCCCTGTTGCATTGGCAACAGGGCTTCAGAGTGTCAAAAAAAGCCTTTTGTACCGCAAGTATTTCGATGCGTCATTGCGAGCCAGTGCGCACACTGGCGTGGCAATCCGTTCTCCTAAAAAACTTGCTACGCAAGGTGTTTTGACTTACTTCACAACTCGAACCCCTCGAGTATCCACATACACTTCGGGTTCGAGTTGCTTGTCTTGACGACTTTATTGACCTCTGCCAGTCTGACAAAAAAGAATTTTTTGTCAGACTAAAGCCCTGTTGCATTGGCAACAGGGCTTTAGTGTCCTCTAAATTAGTCCTCGAAGTCCAGAACGTCCTTGTACTTCTCCTTGAAAATGCTGTAAACCGCATTCAAAGTGGTCTCATCATCCACGGAGTTGTAGTTCTCGTTCTCCTCATCCACAGGCTCGATCTCCAGGATCACAATGTGGTTGGGCTCTTCTACGGGCATCAGTACCAGATATTCCTTGCTATCGTACTCGATGCAATCCAGATACTCGAAGGAAATCTCCTCGCCATTCTCATCGTTGAGAGTCAGGATGGAAGCTTCCTCATCCAGCAACAGTTCTTCGTTTTCCATTGTTCAATCTCCTTATCTTTGAATTCTGCCGGAGCCGTCGCCACCGGCAAGTTTTTCAACCTCAGCCAGGGTGACCATGTTGTAGTCGCCCTCGATGGAATGCTTCAGCGCAGAAGCGGCAACAGCAAATTCCACAGCAGCCTGGGTGTTGTAACCGTTCATCACTGCATAAATCAGGCCACCGCCAAAGGAGTCGCCGCCGCCAACACGGTCGATGATATGCAGGTTGTACTTCTTAGAGAAGCAGTATTCGTCGTTAGCCACATTGTACAGCATGGCGCTCCAGCCATTGTCAAATGCGCTGTGGCTCTCACGCAGGGTAATAGCCACCATTTCAAAGCCGAACTTGTCAGCCAGCTGCTTAGCAACGGACTTGTAGCCCTCGTGATTCAAAGTGCCGCCGTAAATGTCGGTAGCCTCGGCCTCGATGCCGAATACGTCCTTGGCATCCTCCTCGTTGGAGATGCACACATCCACATACTGGCACAGCTCGGTCATAGCCACGCGAGCCTGCTCACGGGTCCACAGCTTGCCACGGTAGTTCAGGTCACAGGAGATCTTAATGCCACGAGCCTTGGCGGCCTGGCAAGCCTGCTTGCAGATCTCTACCAGATTTTCACCCAGAGCGGGAGTAATGCCGGTGAAGTGGAACCACTCAGCGCCCTCGAAAATGGAATCCCAATCGAAATCGGAGGGGCTGGCCAGCTGGATAGCAGAATGTGCGCGGTCATAAATGCACACAGAACCTCTCTGAGAAGCACCCTTCTCATTGAAGTAAATACCCACACGCTCGCCACCACGGACGATCTTGCTGGTGTCCACACCATAGCGGCGCAGAGAATTCACAGCAGCCTGGCCGATGGAATGAGCGGGCAGCTTAGTAACATAAGCGGCATCCATGCCATAGTTAGCCAGAGAAACAGCCACATTGGCTTCACCACCGCCAAAGGTGAACTCCACGTGATCGCACTGCACGAAACGCTCGTAGTTATACGGCTGCAGACGGAGCATCAGCTCACCAAATGTAATAACCTTTGCCATAATTCTTTTTCCTTTCTATTAGCCGAAAGCAGCCTGACGGGCTTCGGCACACAATGCAGTAATTTTCTCAAAATCACCGGCCTTGATGGCATCCTTGGGGCAAACCCAGCTGCCGCCAACCGCATGAATAAAGGGTGCGGAAATGTATTCTTTGATGTTAGCGGCATTGACACCACCGGTGGGCAGGAACTTCACACCGCCAAAGGGAGCGGACAGGTTCTTCATAGCGTTCAGACCGCCATACACATTGGCAGGGAAGAACTTGACGACCTTCAGACCCATATTCACAGCAGCGGTGATCTCGGTGGGAGTTACACAACCGGGGGTCACAGCAATGCCGTTTTCCAGACACCAGCCAACCACACCGGCATCGAAACCGGGGGAGACGATGAACTTAGCGCCCATTTCCACAGCCAGCTTGCACTGATCCAGATTCAAAACTGTGCCTGCGCCCACCAGCATATCGGGGCAGTTTTCTGCAACAGTCTTGATAGAATCGGGAGCAGCAGCGGTGCGGAAGGTGATCTCCATCACGTCCACGCCGCCGGCCAGCATAGCCTTTGCGGTGGGGATGGCGTCTTTGGCTTCGTCCAGAACCACAACAGGCACAACACCTGCGGCAGCCAATCTGCTTAAAACATCCATATATTCTTTACCTCCTAGCTGAAATCAGCTGAATTTTATACCGAATCTATTATAACGATTGCAAATCCTCCTGTCAAACAAAAAATCCCACAGAGATGATGTTTATCTCTGTGGGATCAAGCTGTTTTGCAGATCAATCAATATACATTACCTTGATAGCGGGAATTGTCACGCTGGCACCAAGTACTGTTTCGTAGGAATATAGTCCGTCGTAGACACCGTAGAAGGTGATTTTATCATCTTCCAGAATGCGACTGCCACTTCCGTAATTATCAACATAGATGTAGACAATATTGTTGTATTTTCCGGATGTAGCCACACGGTAGGTGGAATAATAAAGGGAAGAAGAGGCTTCAGAGCAGACTTGTACCACATAGCCGGTGAACTTGACATATTCGCCCTTGTATTTATCGGGGGTTCGTTCCAATTCTTTGTAGGAGATAGATTTGCATTTGCTCTTGTAAAGAGATTTTAATTCCTCGGCAGTCATGGTGAATTGTTCGGATTCCAACTGTGTACCGCAATCTGTGCATTTTATAACGCGGGTGCCGTTGGTTATTTCTGTGGGTTCTTTTGTGATTTCCCATTCTCCGGGGGTGTGCTCTTTCATTGCAATTTCCTGCTCCAAAGTAGCACCGCATACAGAACAAACGGCACTTTCTGTGCCTGTGGCAGTACATGTGGATGCAACTGTAGTTTCCCAATTTTCTACGCTGTGGCCTAACGGCTCACCGTTAGTGACACCGCAATTGGAACATGTGATGGCGGTTGTACAGCTAGCATCCGTCCAAACATGCTCCAAGGGTTGTCCTTCGGTCAAGGCGCATAATGTACAGGTCTTGGGATTTGCGCAATCTGCAACAGACCAATTGTGTTCTAATTTCTCGCCAATCTGAAATGCGCAAAGAGAACATACTTTGGGATTATTACATGTAGCTTCCACCCATTGGTGGGAGAGTGCCTGTCCTTTGACCTCACCGCATTTGGAACAGGTTTGCGGTGTCGTACAGGTGGCAGTAGTCCAAGTATGTTCACAGGTACAACCTGCAAAGAGGGATAGTACTGTAAGTGCGGATAATAGCAACGCCCATATTTTCTTCATATCAATCATTCCTTCTGGATGTAATTTCACCGATGATTCAGTGATTAATGTCATTATAGTCGAGATAACGACTATAGTCAAGAACGAAATCTTAAAATACAATACCCAGGGGTGATGATATGATTGTGTATACACCGTTCTGGAAAACCCTTCGCCAGTCAGAGGAATCCACATATACTCTGATTAAAAATCATAAGATTTCCAGTTCAACCATTGATAAATTGAGAAACAACAAACCCTTAAATACCACAACTATCAACGATCTGTGTCGCATACTATCCTGTCCGGTGGAGGGGATTATGACATATATCCCCAGCGATAAGGATCAAGAATTATAAAAACATCCAACCTCGGAAGAAGTTGGATGTTTTTGTTTAATAATTGCCTGCGCCGGCGGCTTTGAGCTGCAACTGCAGCTTGTCAGCGATCAGAGCGATAAACTCACTATTGGTCGGCTTGCCTTTTGTGTTAGAAACTGTGTAACCAAAGAATCGCTGCAGGGTGTCCAGATCTCCACGATCCCAGGCAACCTCGATGGCGTGGCGAATAGCACGCTCCACACGGCTGGGGGTGGTCTGGAAAGCCTTTGCTACCTGGGGATAGAGTACCTTGGTGATGGCATTGATCACATCCATATCATTCACGGCGATCATAATGGCCTCTCTCAGGTATTGATACCCCTTGATGTGGGCAGGTACACCGATCTCGTGGATGATGCCGGTGACCAGGGTCTCGATGTTGGTGGAATTGCCTTTGTGCAGCGGCAAAGACCGGATGGTGGGACTGCCCTTGAATTCTTTCATGCGTTCCACCACCGTTTCCATGTCACAGGGCTTCAGCATTAAATACCGAACCCCCAAATTTGCGGCAGTAGAAGCCACGTAATCGGTAATGAAACCGGATGTAGCCAGTACCATGGGTTTGCGTTCCAAACCGGCAATGGCTTTTAAGACGGAGATACCGTCCTTTTTGGCGAGCATAAGATCCAGTACAAGCACCTGTGGTGCTAGTTCATTGACCATGCGAACAGCCTGCTCCCCATCATTGGCTGTTCCCAGGATCCGGAATCCGCCTGCTCTTTGCAATGCGGCCGTAAGGCCTGCACAGAATTCTTCCGTATTGTCTGCGATGATGACAGTAGTTTGATTGTCCATAAGTTCCTCTCCTGACTTCTGTAGAATTCGACCCGTGTATGCTATGCTTGCGACAAATATAATTTAGCATAATGCGTATGATTTTGCAAGATGAAACCGAAACAATCGTTCGACAGAATATGGCATAAAACCTGTGATTAAATGCAAAATCGAAACTTTTAGACAATATTCGACCTGTGGAAAAAATTGTGATTCATCGGTTGACGAAAAAAGTGGAATGATGTAAAATAAAACAAACCATTTTAAACAGGAAATTGGAGGTTACTCTATGGATATCCGAATTCAGGAAATGAGAAACTTTTTGGATAGCGCCCACAGTACCTACCACACAGTAGCGGCTGTGGTCTGGGAATTGGAGGATGCTGGCTACCAGCCCTTGCATGAGGGCGATGATTGGAATCTGCTCCCCGGGGGAAAATACTATGTGACCCGTGGCGGCAGTTCTGTGATCGCATTCAGAATTCCTGGTTATCTGGCCTCCGGCTTCATGATCAGCGCAGGACATACGGATCGCCCCGCCTTTAAGATTAAGGAAAACTATGAGCTGACCGGTAAGTATACCCGGCTGGCAGTGGAACGCTACGGCGGCATGATTATGAGTACATGGATGGATCGCCCTCTGTCTGTGGCAGGCCGTGTGGTGGTGCAGACCCCGGAGGGTGTGGAAAGCCGCCTGGTGGATATTGATCGGGATCTTTTGATCATTCCCAGTATGGCCATCCACATGAATCGGGAGGTCAACGAAGGCTACCGCTGGAATCCTGCGGTGGATATGTTGCCGCTGCTTGGCGGTAGCAATGCCCAGGGCAAGCTGGAAACCCTCATTGAGAACGAGGCTGACGGCAAGGTGCTGGGACATGACCTTTATTTATATGTAAGACAGGGCAGCTCCCTGGTGGGTATGGACGAGGAGTATATCTGCGCCCCGGCTCTGGATGACCTGCTGTGCGATTGGTGCTGTTTGCGTGGCTTCCTGGATAGTAAGGATAGTGCGGCTGTGCCGGTGCTGTGCCTGTTTGATAATGAAGAGGTGGGTTCTCGCTCTTTCCAGGGCGCAGGCTCTGACTTCATGGAATCTGTACTGCTGCGGATCTGCCGGAAGATGCAATGGGATGCGGATCGTATGCTGTCTCAGTCCTTCATGGTCTCTGCAGACAACGGCCATGCCTTGCACCCCAACCACCCGGAGTTTGCTGATGCCAATAACGCACCGGTGATCGGTGAGGGTATGCTTATCAAGTACAGCGCATCCATGACCTATACCACCGACGGTATCACCAGCGCCATTGTACGCAGAATCTGTGATATGGCGCATATCCCGGTACAGACCTATTGCAACCGTGCGGATCTGCGAGGGGGCTCTACCTTGGGCAATATCTCCATTGGTAAGGTCTCTGTGCCTTCTGTGGATATTGGTTTGCCTCAGTTTGCCATGCATTCTACCTATGAAACCGCCGGGGTAGGGGATGCCATGGATATGGTGGAATTTATGACCACCTACTATTCTCTGTCTCTGGAAAGTACCGCAGATGGTGTTTACCGTTTGATTTGACAAAACTAGTCATTTTACACAAAAACAAACCATAAAAACTGTAAGAAATCACCATTGCCCGAATAGGGGATATGTGGTATTATTATAGCATCCGGGCATAGTGTGTTCTACTCCACAACAATAGACATGCTGTGTCACAAAAGGAGGAAATGTAAACCCCGTCTGACTCACGGTGCGGCAGTGTGGAGACCTGTCGTAAAGCTTCCGCTGTTTTGCTCGGTGGAATGCGAGAATGCACGCGAAATGTTCGGTGCGTTTAGAGTCGAAGTGTATGTCTACTGTATCCCTGAAAAACATCAAGAAAATCTACCCCTTCAGCGGCGACGACATCAAGAAGAACAAGAAAAAGAAGAAGGAAGAAGTAGCTTCCGACGAGCCCAAGGCAAAGCTGCAGATCACCGAAAAGGGTGTTGTGGCTGTTCAGGAGTTCAACCTGGAGATTGCCGACAAGGAATTCATCGTTCTGGTTGGTCCTTCCGGCTGTGGTAAGTCCACCACTCTGCGTATGATCGCAGGTCTGGAAGAGATCTCTGAGGGTGAGCTGTGGATTGGTGACCGTCTGGTGAACGACGTGGCTCCTAAGGACCGCGACATCGCCATGGTTTTCCAGAACTACGCTCTGTACCCCCACATGACCGTGTACGATAACATGGCTTTCGCTCTGAAGCTGCGTCACGTTCCCAAGGCTGAGATCGACCGTAAGGTTAAGGAAGCCGCTG
>JAFYVL010000038.1 GCA_017549125.1 Oscillospiraceae bacterium
AAAGTTTGTTCTTTGTTGTTCCACAGTTTCCTCTTTCCAAGGCATTTTTACATCTCTCCTTGATGTTTTTGCCTTAATTATATCATGAAACTGTATACCATGTGTCCGAACAAACTGTATACTATGTTACCAGTCTATACAATCCTCAGCATTCCGCCATTCGTAGGGGAAGGTCACTGACCTTCCCGTTACCTTACCCATTACATTGCGCTGGTAATTGAAGGCTTCGGGAGGGTCAGTGACCCTCCCCTACGGTATACATGTATTTTGCATTTTTAAAGTTTGCTTTTTCTTAAAAATCATGGTAATATGTAATAAAATATGCATTTGAGGTGTGTTATGGGTATTGGGATCAAAACCATACAGCGTCATCCGTTGATTCAGCGAATCAACGGCTTTTTGGCGTCCTCTAAGTTTATATTGCTGACCGTTGTTGCTGCGGCTCTGGCCAATTTCTTTGGCTGGGAATTGCCGGTGTACACCTTGTTTGTGCTGGTCGCTGTCTATTGCGCTGTTTTGGGTCGAGATTTGCTTCCTTGGATTCCTATGGTGGTTTGTGGCTACCTAGCGCCCTCGGTGGACAGTAACCCCGGTAAAAACGCAGAATCCATTTTCAATGCCGGTCATGGCGGCGAGTATGTGATGGGCTTGGCTGTGGTGTTAGCTCTGGCGATCTTGTTCTATATTTGCCGTGAGCCCAAGCAGTTCTTTAGAAAGCGCACCCTGTTGTGGGGATTGCTGGGCTTGTCCCTGGTATATTTTCTGGGCGGTCTGAATAGTCCTGCGAATCCAAAGTTTACCGAAAGTAACCGGGTGTTTGCGGCTTTGCAGGCAGGCTCTTTGCTGATGCCTTATTTAGTGATCAGCGGCGGTGTGAAGAATCCCCGTGACCATGGGGCGTATTTTTGCCAGACCGGTTTTGGCGTTGGGTGTCTGGTGGTGCTGGAGATTTTGTGGATCTACCTGGGTGGTCATGTGACTCAGGGCGGCAGAATCGACCGGGATCTGATCTACACAGGCTGGGGCATGTATAATAACATGGGCGGTCTGCTGGCTACCATGATTCCCTTTGCATTCTATATGGCCTATCAGAAAGGTCGGGGCTGGCTGGGTATGCTGCTGGGTTCTGTGTTTCTGGCGGCTGTGTTTATGACCAATTCCCGTAGTTCCATCATCGCCGGTGTGCTGGCCTATGGTGTGGGCATGGTGGTGGTGCTGCGGAGGTTTCACGGCAAGACGGAACGGCTGATTCTGGGGAGTATGATTGGTATGGTGCTGTGCGCGGTACTGATCTTCCATAAGGAAATGGCAAAGCTGTTTGACGATATTCTTAACAGAGGCGGCAGCTTGAATCACCGGGACGAGATCTGGCTGGAGGGCTGGAAGCAGTTCAAAAAGTACCCGATCTTTGGCGGCGGATTTTTTCCTCTGGAATATGATGTCTATGATTTTTCTACGGTGCGGGAATTTTCCAAATTCTTCCCGCCCCGCTGGCATAATACCATTGTCCAGCTGGCGGCCAGTACCGGTGTCGTGGGATTGGCAGCCTACGCTTTCCATCGGCTGCAGACCGTCATTGCGGTGATCAAAAACCGGAGCAGGGAAGTGCTGTGTATCGGTATGTATATGCTGGTTCTGATCATCACCTGTATCTTTGATTGTCACTTCTTCAATATTGGGCCGGTGCTGTTCTATGCCATGGGTCTGGCATTTATAGAAAATACTTGCAACTTTGGCAAGAAAATGATATGATATCAAACGGTTGAAAAAGAAATTACTAAGGAGGAGAACCATGACTTCCAACGAAAAGAAGCAATTGCAGATCACTGCCTGCAAGGTGCGTATGGGTGTGATCGAGTCCACCTATGGCGCAAAGGCAGGTCACCCCGGCGGCAGCTTATCCGCTGCAGAGGTATTTACTTACCTGTACTTCAAGGAAATGAACATCGATCCCAAGAATCCCAAGTGGGAGGATCGTGACCGTTTTGTGCTCAGTAAGGGTCACACCGCACCGGGCCTGTATGCCGCTTTGGCAAACCGCGGCTTCTTCCCTGTGGAAGATCTGCCCACTCTGCGTCACATTGATTCCTACCTGCAGGGTCACCCCAACATGAACACCGTTCCCGGTGTGGATATGTCCACCGGCTCTCTGGGTCAGGGTATCTCCACTGCTGTGGGTATGGCTATGGCTGCAAAGTACACCGGCAAGACCAACCGTGTTTACACCCTGCTGGGCGACGGCGAGATCCAGGAAGGCCAGGTTTGGGAGGCTTGCATGTCTGCTTCTCACTATAAGCTGGACAACCTGTGCGTGATCGTGGATAACAACGGACTGCAGATCGACGGCAACGTGGCCGACGTGCTCAGCCCCTATCCCATCGTGGACAAGCTGGTAGCATTCGGTTTCGAGGTCGCTGCTGTGGATGGCCACGATCTGGAGGCTCTGGAGGCTGCTTTTGAGCAGGCTAAGACCGTTAAGGGCAAGCCCTTCGCCATCGTGATGAATACCGTTAAGGGTAAGGGTGTCTCCTTCATGGAGAACGATGCCGGCTGGCATGGTAAAGCACCCAACGATGCAGAATACGAGCAGGCCATGAATGAGCTGAAGGCTCAGCTGGCAGAACTGGAGGCATAATTATGGCTGAAATGAAGAAAGTTGCTACTCGTGACAGCTACGGCGCTGCTTTGGCAGAGCTGGGCGCAGAGCATAAGGATCTGGTAGTTCTGGATGCCGACCTGGCAGGCGCTACCAAGACTGCTGTTTTTAAGAAGGCGTTCCCCGACCGTCACTTTGACTTCGGTATTGCCGAGGCCAATATGGTCAGCGCCGCTGCCGGTATGTCCACCGCAGGTTTGGTGCCTTTTGCATCCTCTTTTGCTATGTTTGCTGCCGGCCGTGCTTTTGAGCAGGTTCGTAACTCCATTGGCTATCCCCATCTGAATGTAAAGATCGGCGCAACCCATGGCGGTATCTCCGTGGGCGAGGACGGCGCATCCCACCAGTGCTGTGAGGACTTCGCCCTCATGCGTTCCATTCCCGGCATGACCGTCATTTGCCCCGCTGACGATGTGGAGGCAAAGGCTGCTGTGAAGGCCGCTTACGAAATGAACGGCCCTGTGTACCTGCGCTTTGGTCGTCTGGCAGTGCCTGTGTTCCATAGCGAGGACTACAAGTTCCAGATCGGCAAGGGCGAGATCTTGAAGGACGGCACCGACGTGGCTATCATTGCCAACGGTCTGCTGACCTACGAAGCCATCCAGGCAGGCGAGATCCTGGCTGAGGCCGGCATCAACGCTATGATCATCAACATGGCTACCATCAAGCCCTTGGACGAGGAGCTGGTGCTGGAAGCTGCTAAGAAGTGCGGCAAGGTGATCACCTGCGAGGAGCACTCTGTGATCGGTGGTCTGGGCGAGGCTGTTTGCAGCCTGCTGTCCGAGAAGCTGCCCACTCCTGTTCGCCGCATCGGCGTCAACGACGAGTTCGGTCACTCCGGTCCTGCTGTGGCTCTGTTGAAGCAGTTCGGCCTGTGCGCTGACCACATTGTGGAAGTTGCCAAGGAATTCTGCGGCAAGTAATCGCATATAAATCTCCTGTGCTGTTTGCGGCACAGGAGATTTTTTTGTTGCCTCTTTAGCGATTCTGGCCAAACATGGGATGTTATGTCGAAATGTGTGTAAAAATGTTAACAAAAAATTGAAATTGGATATAATTTTTGAAAAAATCCCTTGCGTTTTCACAATGATAGGATTATAATGTATGCTGTATCTATATAGGGGATGGTATACCCTTTTTGGGGGTGTACACCCGATCGGAGCAAGCGGCATATGCCGGATTCTTCCTTTCAATGACATATATAAAGATGTCGTTTGCTCCGATTCCCTATGGTGTAAACAGCGCAAGCTGTCTGCATATATGTCATTGAAATATTTTGTAATAAGGAGGAAATACATACAATGACTAGTATCAAGAAGACCAAGCGCGCACTGCTGGGCTCCGTGATCTGCATGATCCTGTGCCTGAGCATGCTCATTGGCACCACCTTTGCGTGGTTCACTGATTCTGTCGTGAGCGGCAAGAATCACATCGTTGCCGGTAATCTGGACGTTGAGCTGGAATACCTGGTTAACGGCAAGTGGGTCGCTGTTGATGGCGATACCAACATTTTTGGTGACTCCAAGTGGGAGCCCGGCCATGTTGAGGCTGTGACCATGAGAGTTTCCAATGCAGGTACCCTGGCTCTGAAGTATCAGATGGGTATCAACGTAGTCAGCGAGCAGACTTCTATCAACGTTAATGGCGAAGAGCTGAAGCTGTCCGACTACATCGAGTACGGCATCGTTGACGGTGAGTACGCAAGCCGTGAGGCTGCTAAGGCTGCTGTGACCAACCCCACCAAGTTGAGCCAGGGCTACAACGAGGATCAGGTTGAGCTGCTGCCCGGCGAGTCCAAGGAGCTGACTCTGGTCGCTTACATGGACGAGAGCGTTGGCAACGAAGCTAACCACAAGCCCGGTGCTGCTGCCCCCGAAATCTATCTGGGCATCAACCTGATGGCTACTCAGCTGGTTCACGAGAACGACTCCTTCGGTAACGACTACGATAAGGATGCTATCTTCGGTGGCATTCCTTCCGCTACTGTTACCAAGCTGAGCAACATTCCCGATGTGCCTCTGACCAACATCGAGTCTCTGCAGCAGACCGGTGAGAATATCTCCCTGGATGTTGCTTACGAGTTCGCTACCACTCAGAGCTTCGATCAGGCTGGTGAGAACAAGTACGCTAAGTACCATGCTGACTTTGTTGTAAGCTTTGACAAGGACGTTAAGGCTGAGAGCATCGCTCTGGGTGGCTACTATGAGTACTGGTGCGCTGCTAACAACAACGACCAGTGGCTGGCTTTCGCTCTGCCTATGGATATTCAGGCTGGTGAGAAGTATCGTCTGCTGGACGCTGCCGGTATCACCATCAACTATGAGGAGCTGTGCCTGCTGGTTAAGGAGTTCCTGTGCGGTGCTGCTAACCTGAGCGCTGCCAACGTTGGCACTACCATGACCGTTGAGCTGCGTATCTACGAAGTTGCTGAGCCCGATTGGAATACCGGCAACTCCTGGAACAACGAGACCGGTGTTTCTGAGTGCTTCGGTACTTACTCCTACACCTTCGGCAACCCCTCCGATGTTCCCGTTCCCGAGATCAAGGAGAACGCTAACTTTGTGAACACCGATCTGACTTGGTGGGATCAGAGCCCTCTGAAGGACGTTCAGCTGGATACCGCTTACACCTTCTCTTCCAACGAGACCGAGCCCGGTTCCTACGAGTACTGGGATGCTGACTTCTATGTTTCCATCGACCGTGACGTGGCTGCTGGCGATTTGATGCTGGCTGGTCAGTACGATGCATGGAACGACGGTTGGGTTGGTTTCGAGATGCCCGCTACTTCCGCTAATGAGGCCGTTGGTCTGCTGACCACTGCCGGCATCAACGTCAAGTACTGGGAAGTTCTGGACGTTATCAAGGAGTTCAACTGCGGTGTTGCTAATATGAGCGACGCTTTGGCAGGCGCTACCATCACTGTTCAGCTGGTGCTGAGCAACGGCGCTGAGTCCTATGTGGTTTCCACCAACACTTATACTTTTTAATCTAGTATGATTTCCTCCACCCCACACCCCCTTTTCGGGGGTGTGGGGCGGTTGGGTATCATGGGTAGGTGATTTTGCCGCGGCAAACGGAGCTTATAAGGGCTTTGTAGGCTGCGTTTGCCGCAGCAAAGTCTGCGAGAGCCGGATTTTCCGGCAAAGAATTGGAGGAATTTAAAATGCAAAATGGTGCAAAAATGGCCGTGCGTATTATCGCCGGTATTCTTGTATTGGCCTTGGTTGCAGGTTTGGTGGTTATGGCTGTCTCCGCGGCGGAAGATGATTCTTTTGCTGCCGGTGAAAGCTATTATCAGCTGTCCGCTGATGTGGACGGCATTGTCATTGACCATGATCTGCTTCTGGATCTCAATGGTTATGATGCTACCAATGTAACTGTAAATGAAGGCGTAACTGTGCGACTGATGGACTCTGCTAACGATTCTTACGACGCAGAGGCTTGCGGCAGCCTGTCCGGTACTATCATTGGTACTGTGGAGCAGCTGGTTCAGTATGACACCAAGAATTACCTGGTGATCTGCCAGGATGGCGTTTACTCTGCACACCGCTTCTATGCCGGTATCTCCAGCATCACTCTGGTGACCGGTAACGTGTCCCTGGGTTACAAGGCTACATTCCTCGCTGACAGCGTGATCAATGCCATGGTCAGCAGTTACGGCTACTGCCTGAGCGTCAATGACTATGCTGCCAAGGAAATGCTGCAATACGGTGCCATCGAGAAGAGTGAGATGACCCTGCTGCTGACGAACATCCTCAGCGAGAATGCTTCCGTCAGCAAGATCGGTGCAACTGCTACCATTTATGGTAATGCAATCATTGCCTTCAACCTGGAGGACTCTGTGGTGGAGTTCCAGGGTAATGTGCATGATATCACTCTGCGTGAAGCCGTGGAGGCTGTGAATGAAACTCTGCACAACGACCGCAATGCATATTCTGCTGCGCAGGTCCAGGCAGTTCGCGATATGTATAACACCTATGCCGATTACATGACCGATTGGTCTGTAGACGCTATTCTGTCTGAGGATAAGTTCGTCCCTGTTGAAAATGTGACCGCCACCTATGGCGAGACTCTGACCCTGGGTCAGCTGTTTGCTGCTGCCGAGGGTGCTAACATTGGTGAAGTTGCTGTTTCCATCGAAGATGTTGAGGCTACTTATGCTGCAAATGCTGATTGGACGCAGGCTACCATTACCTTCAACGGCATTGGCACGGCTACTATTACCATTACCGATAACGACCTGTGCTGGGCAGCTACCAACACCGTTGAGATTGGCAAGGCTACCATTGATGCACCTGCTGTGGATACTCTGAATGCTACCTATGGCGATGACCTGTCCACCGTGGCTCTGCCCCAGGGCTTTAGCTGGGTATCCACCGGCAGCGTGGGCAACGCAGGTGAGAACACCTTCATTGCTAAGTACGATAACGGCGATGCTAATTACAACACCGTCGAGGTTGAAGTAGTTGTGTCCGTTTCCAAGGCTGATCCCGAGGTTCCCCCTGTTGATGAACTGACCGCTACCGAGGGTGACGCTCTGTCTACCATCACTCTGCCTGTTGGTTTTGCCTGGGCAAATGGCGACGAGACCGTTACTCTGGAAAAGACCGAGTACGAAGCAACCTATTCCAACGGCGATCCTAACTACAACACCGTGGATGTGAACATTCCTGTGGTGGTTACTGCAAAGCCTGTTGAAATTCTGGATAAGTTTGCACAGAAGATGCCTGAGGTTGCATTTACCTATCGTTTGGGTAATGGCAATACGGTAGCACTGGGTAGCATCTTTGCAGCTGTTGAGGGTGCAGAGATTGACAGCGCTTCTGTGAAAGTAACCGTATCTGCTCTGGACGATTGCGTGGTCAGCGGCGCTTACACCGCTAACGCCTCCGATTGGACCAAGGGTACTCTGAAGTTTGAGGACACCGGCCTGGTGGAAATCACCATCAAGGACGCAACCTCCAACGAGTTCTCCCTGACCTTCGAAATCGTGAATGCTAACAATGCCACCGGCGCTTCTTCTGCAACTGCTAATAACGTGGTTCTGCTGAACAATGATGGTTTCTCTAACCTGACTGTTTCCAATGGCTATACCCTGTTCGGCAACGGCTTTACCTTGACTTCTACCAGCGAAAACTATGCTGACAGCTTTAAGGATTGCTATGTTGCCTTGGATAACGGTACTTTGGACAATGTGCGTATTGTGGTTCCGTTCTTTGCTAATGGTTTTCTGTATCAGAGCCAGGCAACATCTGATGTTGCAGGTCCTTATGACAGAACTTACTACAATTTCCGTAGTGCAATCTATTCTACCGGCGACAGCAAGATTCTGAACTCCTATATTTCCGGCGGTCGTGCTGGTGTATATGCGGTTAGTGGTAATCCTGTGCTGGAGAATACCACCATTTATGGTGGCGCAGTTGCTAATATTCATATTGGTGTGGTACAAAGCATTACTCTGAAGGATATGACTCTGATCCAGAAGCCTATTGAGGGCACTGTACAGGGTAATGCAGCTACAGCTAAGTCCGTTATGGGCTTTGGTGTGGTCTTTGAGATTGGTGCTGAAGGCACTTCTCCTGTTTTGAACTTGGAGGGTTATCTAAATCAGTTTGCGTGGGCAAATGAGACATATTCGTCCTATATGCCCGAAAAGTCTAGCGATATTATTACTATTGTTAAGAGGCAGTCCGATTTTCTACACAATATCCGGGTGGACGGTGTTGCCAATGAGGAATGGGTGAACCTGGGCATTGCTTATTGGCCCTTGGATAGAAATTCAGCTGTGCTGGATCCTACCATCAATGATAACCGCACCAATAAGACCGAGGCTCCTTATGAAAAGCGGGCGGTAACGGCGCTTAGTACAACTGCCTATGTGTATTCCATCGTGAATACAAATCAACATGATGTGAACACCCCTGTTGAGCCTACAATTCAGAACAATGCACCTACTGCGCCTATGATCAGCTTCAATGATGCAGGCACCGGCAAGACATTTGTGACCGAGTATAAGCCCAACACTGGCTGGATGTCTACAGTGACTGTGGACCTGGATACCACCGGCGATTATACCTTTGACTTTGCTAATCTGGTAGCCTCCAAGTACGGCAAGTCCCTGTCTTATACTGTTGAGGGCCTGAGTGGTAATACCGTAGTTTTGAACGACTCCGGTGTGGATACCTATAAGCTGAACATCACAGACAATGAGGATTGCAACGGTGACGTTATCCATACTTACACCTTTGTTCTGACCGCAACCAAGACCAGTATTGCGGCTCCTGAACTGGTTGCTCAGCCCAGCGGCGACGCGCTGTTGGTAGTTAAGGGCAAGGACAGCGACTGGACCGTAGGTATTCCTGCTTTGGAAGGCACGCAGATCAAGTATTACAGCAAAACCTCCAAGGAATACAAGACTTTGAGCCTGTCCAGTATCGTTCCCAAGTCTAAGGGTAAGCAGAATAGCACCAATAACTATTGGAGCTACTCCGATGCCAATGGTGATTATACCTTTAAGGTAACCTGCGGTTATATCCACGATACCAAGCAGATTTATGGTATGCCTGTTGTGGTCGATAACAGCGGCAACAAGATGTACTTCACCATCTCCAGCACTAACGGCTATGTATCTACCAATACAGCCAGCAGAGCCGTTACCTTGACCTATGAGTTTACGGATGCTAACGGTCAGACGATTACATTCTCCAAGAGTTGGTCCTGCAACCGTTCCGACATGATTAATGCAGGCGCAAAGCAGTACAGCTATGATGATTTCTGTAACGGTACTCTGAAAGAAGCAAGTGGCAACAGCGGCAGCTGCGTTGCGCCTGAGACTTTGATCACTCTGGCTGACGGCAACCAGGTACGGGTGGATTCCCTGACCGGCAGCGAGCAGCTGTTGGTATGGAATATGGAGACCGGCAAGCTGGATTCCGCTCCCATTATGTTCGTGGACAATGATCCCACTGAAGAGTATGAGATCGTACACCTGTATTTCTCTGACGGTACGGATGTTAAGGTGATCTATGAGCATGGCTTCTGGGATTACGATCTGAACCGCTATGTGTATCTGGATAAGGATGCTGCTGACTATATTGGACACACCTTTGCAAAGCAGAACGGCAACGAGCTTACCAGGGTTCAGCTGGTGGATGTGGTCATCGAAAAGGAGATCACAGAAGCCTGGAGTCCTGTTACCTGTGGACATCTGTGCTACTTTGTTAACGGTATGCTGTCCATGCCTGGTGGTGTAGGCGGTCTGTTCAACATCTTTGATGTAAATCCGGAGACCATGACCTATGACTATGAGGCAATGGCTCGTGATATCGAGACCTATGGTCTGTTCACTTATGAAGAAATGAACAGCATTGTAGAACTGCCCGAGGAAATGTTTGAGGCAGCAGGCGGCGCATTCTTGAAGATCTCTATGGGTAAGGGTAACCTGACCATGGATGAGCTGATTGCAATGATCGTTCGTTATACCAAATACTTCTAAATAATCCCCAAAGCGGCTGTCCGGTTGGACAGCCGCTTTTTGTAGACAACGAATCAGTACTTGGAGCAGCAAAAGACCGGATTGAAATTCAAATTTATTGCCCTGTCATTTCGATGCGTTGTAGGGGCGGTTATTAACCGCCCGCCCAATCATTTGCATACAAATGATTGGGATTTCGCAGAAATAAATTGGATTATCGCCTTGCGGCGATGTGATTTTGTTATGACAAAATCACCGGGCGGATAATATCCGCCCCTACG
>JAFYVL010000039.1 GCA_017549125.1 Oscillospiraceae bacterium
ACTCGTAGCCGTTGACCACCAGGTCATACTGATCCGCATTGATGGCCAGCAGCTTCTCTACATCGCCCTCTGCAGCCTCCAATGCGGCCTTGCCGCCCTGGGGCATGGAGAAGGGATTGTGGCAGAATTCCAGCTCGCCGGACTCCTCGCCCATTTCGTACATGGGGAAGTCCACGATCCAGCACATAGCGTACTGATTCTCGTCGAAGTGACCGGGGATGCGCTTACCCAGCATGGTACGCACAACGCCAGCGGTCTTCTGTGCGGTGGACTTCTTAGCAGAAGCTGCCATGCACACGAAGCTGCCGGGCTTCAAATTCAGCTTTGCGGTCAAAGCTTCGGTATAGTCGGTCAAGAACTTGGAGACACCGCCGGTGAACTGGCCGTTCTCGTCCACCTTCACCCAGCAGACCTTGTTGCCGGTCTGGACTTCCACGTCCACCAACAGCTTATCGATCCACTTACGACCTTCGGTGAAATTATCCACAGCCACAGCCTTAACCGTAGCATTCTGGAAAGGACCAAATTCACAGCCGGCAACCTCTGCAGTAATGTCCTGTACCTCCAGGTCAATACGCAGGTCAGGCTTATCAGAGCCGTAACGCTCCATGGCCTCCTTGTAAGGAATGTGCTTCCAGGGCCATGCAGACACACGGTCATACTTGCCGAAGTTCTGGAACACAGGGCCCAGTACCTCTTCCAGGGTGGACAGCACATCTGCCTGGGATGCGAATGCCATCTCCATATCCAGCTGATAGAACTCACCGGGAGTACGGTCAGCACGGGCATCCTCATCACGGAAGCAGGGTGCGATCTGGAAATAACGGTCAAAGCCGGAGGTCATCAACAGCTGCTTGAACTGCTGGGGAGCCTGGGGCAAAGCGTAGAACTTACCGGGGTGATTTCTGGCAGGTACCAGATAGTCACGAGCGCCCTCGGGGCTGGATGCGGTCAAAATGGGAGTGGTGATCTCCAGGAAGCCCTTCTCGGTCATGCGGCGGCGAATATCCGCCACCACCTGGCAGCGCAGAATAATATTGCTCTTGACCGCAGGATTACGCAGATCCAGGTAGCGGTACTTCAGACGCATATTCTCGTCTGCATCACGGCTCTTATTGATCTCAAAGGGCAGCTGATTATGACGGCACTTGCCCAGGATCTCGATTTTCTCGGGAACGACCTCGATCTCGCCGGTCTCCTGCTTGGGGTTCTTGCTCTCACGCTCACGGACCTTACCGGTGACCTGAATGGTGGATTCCTTATTCACGGACTTGATGATCTTCATCATATCCTCGGTCTCTACCACCACCTGGGTAGTACCATAATAGTCACGGAGCACCAGGAAGGCGAAGTTGCTGCCCACCTCACGGACATTCTCCATCCAACCGGCTAATGTAACATTCTGACCTGCATCGGCCAAACGCAGCTGGCCGCAGGTATGGGTTCTGGATTGAAACATAAATCTGCCTCGCATTCTTTCATTTTTTCGTCCATCTATTTTCTCATAAATCTCCAAAAAAGTCAATCCGTAAACAAAGTTTTAACAAACTTGTATTTTTGCCACCCCCGTGGTAAACTAACAAAAACAACTTCCAATTTTTCGCTTTGCCTCCCCTGTAGGGGAGGTGCCCCGAAGGGGCGGAGGGGTGTTGTTAAATCCGCATAAATGTTGGCATTTACACCCCTCAGTCGCTTTGCGACAGCTCCCCTACGAGGGGAGCCTTATGTGCGACAAATTGGAATTTACAATTGAAGGTGAAAAGCTTGGATATTCTTAAGAAAATCAAACCGTATTTACCGGGGATTGGACGGGATATTTTACGGTTTTTGATGATTTTTGCACCGTTTTTTGCGGTGGAACTATATGCGTATGCACTGCTGTCTCCGGCACGGGGAACGGTTCTGTTGTTCGGTCTGTGCTGGTCTGTTTTGCTGTCCGCTATGTTATATGCCATCCCCAGAAAGGTCAGCCGCATTGTCTTTGGCATACTCTTTTATCTCATGGCAGGCTGGACCGTGGCTCAGGTAGGCTATTACCAGATCTTCGGCAAACTGATGTGGTTCACCTCCACCCAATTTGCCGGGGAAGGCGCAGAATTTATGGGTAGCATCCTGTCCAATTTCTCTGCCGGCTTCTGGATCTACAGCATTCTGCTATTGGGTCTCGGTGTGCCGGTGATCATCTTCTATCCAAAAACCGCCCGAAACCATTGGGTGCGGCTGGGCATGCTGATCCCGGTGATCCTAAGTATTCTGTGGCTGAATCAGCTGCCGGAGACTGTGTTTGAACAGGACAAGGGTGTATGGGGAACAAAATCAGAATTTGGGCAATCCTCTTCCCTGCGCGCCACCTACAACACCATGTACGATGCCCGAAATGTCTATGACATCTGCGGTATCTACCAGCTGTCATTCCGGGATCTGTGGGTCAACCATCTGTATCCCCTCACCCCGGGCTATCGTAAGCAGGTAAACAGCCAACGCAAGGAAATCGACCAATATTTCGACCAGCGTGGTAAACAGCAAGCCAACGAAATGACCGGCATTCTGGAGGACAAGAATGTGGTACTGGTACTGATGGAGTCCATGGACGATTGGATGATCTCTAAAGCAGACACCCCTACCATTTGCCAATTGATGGACGAAGGCATCCAGTTTACCAACTTCTACACCCCCGGTTACGGCACAGCCCGTACCATCAACTCCGAGTTTTGCATGAATACGGGCATCTACCTGCCCACTACCGGCAAATACGTCTTTGACTATGTGACCAACAACTACCGCCAATCCATGGCCAGCCAATTGGTTGCCAGCGGCTACACCGCCCAGGCCTTCCATTACAACACCCGGGAATTTTACAGCCGGGGTGTGTTCCTGCCGGCCATGGGGTATGACAGCTACAACACCTATATGGACTATACAGATGTAAAAACCGATCTGTACAGCGACCAGTATTTATTCGACAACGAAACGCTAAGCAGCCTCTTCTTCCGGGAGGGACAGACCTTCAACACCATCATCACCCGTGCCGCCCACGGTTCTTATATTTACCGGGAAGTGGTCAGCCATTATGGTCTGAAGCAATATCCGCAATATAAGGGCTTGTATGGCAGTGAGGAGGAAGATTGCGCACGGCTAAAGGCCAAGCTGGTGGATGATATGTTCGCCCGACTCCTGCAGGAACTGGAAGCCCACGGTCAACTGGAAAACACGGTGATCATCGCCATGACCGACCATTACACCTACCTGTACGACAACAAGGAAGAGGTGGCGGAACTCTCCGGTCTGAAGAACCGGAGCACCATGCTTCTGGAAAAGACCCCCTGCTTCATCTGGAGTGCCGATTGCCCCAATGTGCAGGTGGACAAAACCATGAACACCGCTGATCTGCTACCCACGGTGATGAACCTTCTGGGCATCGAATCTTCCTGGGATTATCTGGGGCAAGATGCCTTTGATCCCAATTATCCGGGCTATGCCATCTTCTCCAACGGCAACTGGATCAGTAATGGCATTGTGTATCAAAGCGGCAAAGTGGTTCACAATCTCAACAATATCCAATATACCAATGAATACCTGGCAGAAATGAACCAAATCGCCCAGGATTTCATCCACATCAGCAACACCCTGCTGACCTGTGACTACTACGAAAAATTCCAATAAACAACACCGCAGTGACCTCTCGGCCACTGCGGTGTCCAGTCTGTCAAAAAACTCTTTCTTGACAGACTGGCAGAGGTCAATAAAGTCGTCAAGACAAGCAACTCGAACCCGAAGTGTATGTGGATACTCGAGTGGTTCGAGTTGTGAAGTAAGTCAAAACACCTTGCGTAGCAAGCTTTTTAGGAGAACGGATTGCCACGTCAGTGTGCGCACTGGCTCGCAATGACGCATCGAAATACTTGCGGTGCAAAACGAACCGCCAATCATCAAAACCTGTGTTTTGACGATTGACGGCTTTTTTGACACTCTGAACACCGCAGTGACCTCTCGGCCACTGCGGTGTCCTTATTATTCTTCGTTCAGAAGCTGGCGCAGCCGCTTCTGGAATTCTTTTTCTGCCTCGGAATGGTAATACATAGGGGTATCCATGGTGGTCTCCACGGTAGCTACTGTGGCAGTGGCATTTTTCTTAGAACCGCCACCGGCTGTGGTGATCACAGCGAAATTATCAAAGCTTACATCATCGAAAGCAGAACGCAGACCCACATTGTGGCGAGGCAACGGTGTTGCGCCGCCGTAGGTATACACGGTAGTGACCCGGATGGAAGGCTTGCTGACCAGGCTCAAAGTGATGGTCATGGTGTTGCCATCCAGATCCACACGCAGATTCACAGGCTCTTTCGCACCGGCAAACAAAGCATTGCCTGCGCCGGTCTCAGAGGTGTAGCGGTGCAGTTCCTTCCAGATGGGGAAACGGCCTACCACAATATCAATACGGTTCACAGCATCGTCCCAGCCGGTCATGTTGGATTCCACCATGACACACAGACCCTTGATGCGATCCACACCATTTTCCACGGTAGACGTGCCAATATACAGACCGGAATTGATCTGGCCGCCGGCACCGGGATACAGATCCACGCTGACGGTTTGGATGGTTGCGCCGCCATCTTTATAAATGGCCTTGAACTCACCCTCTTCACCGGAAGGCGTCAGTTTGCCATCCTGCACGGTCAGGTTACCCTTGGAAGAACGGTAAATATCAAATCGATTGCTGTCGCTTTGCGCATCAAAATCGATCAACTCTGTGGGAATAAACTCCGGCTCTACCACATCGGGTTCTTTGTCCTCTGCTACGGTATCATAAGCCACAGCAAAGTTATCGTAGGAAGCGCCGGTAAACTGAGAACGGATACCCACATTACCCAGGGCAATGTTTTCAAAGCCCTCGCACACATAGGTGGTGGTTACAAACCGCTGGGGATCATCCAATCTCCGCAGCGTGATGGTCAAGGTATTGCCCTCAATGGTCACGGTCAGGTTCACAGGGGCTTTTTCACCGGCAAACAAGGCATTGCCATTACCGGTTTCAGAGATCACACGGTGCAATTCTGTCCATGTGGGGAACTGACCAACCACCAGGTCCACACGGTTTACCGCATCTTCCCAGCCGGTGAAATGGGATTCTGCCATGACCACCAGACCGGTGATCTGGTTGGCAGCGTTGCCTACCTCGGTCACGTCCAGATACAAACCGCTGTTAATACCGGTGACACCGGGATAAATATCCACGCTGACACCACGGAAAGATGCGTTGGTATCTTTATAGATAGCCTTGAACTCGCCGTCTGCGCCGGTAGACACCAGCTTACCATCCTGCACCGCAAAGCCGCTGGCAGAGGAACGGTAGAATTCAAACTTATCAGCACTTTCTGCTGTCTCAAAATCCACCAAATCGGTGGGTACGATGGGATCGGGAGCATCCACCGGATCGGTTTCCTTATCCGCCTCCACCGTTTCATAGATCACGGAGAAGTTATCGTAGGTAGCATCGTTGAACTGGGAGCGGATACCCACATTACCCAAAGCAATATCGGTATAGCCTTGGCACACACAGCTGGTGGTGACCGCACGGGTAGGATCGTCCAGACGCTTCAAGGTAATAGTCAAGGTATTGCCCTGAATGGAGACGGTCAGATTCACAGGGGCTTTTTCGCCCGCAAACAAAGCATTGCCGTTACCGGTCTCGGTGATGGTGCGGTGCAGTTCCTTCCACTGAGGGAATGCGCCCACCACAATATCCGCACGGTTCACTGCATCTGCCCAGCCGGACATATTGGATTCCACCATGACCACCAGACCGTTGATCTGATTGGCAGGATCTGCCGCATCGGTCACATCCAGATACAGGCCGCCATTGATACCCTGGCTGCCGGGATAAATATCCAGGCTGACAGATTGGAAGGAAGCATTGGTATCCCGATAGATGGCCTTGAACTCACCGGCATCACCGGTGGTTACCAGCCTACCATCCTGCACCGCAAAACCGCCGTTGGAGGAGTGATAGAACTGGAACTTGTCGCCGCTTTCAGCGGATTCAAAATCCACCAGATCTGTGGGCTCCACAGGCTCAGCAGGTTCGGAAGGTTCGGGCTCGGGTTCTTCGTCCACGGCAATCTCCGTGGTAAAATTATCAAATGTGCCGTTACACTTATCAGAGCGAATACCCACATCGCCCAGGCTCAGATCCACACCGGATGTGTGGGTGTAAGTGGTGGTGATAAACTTGGCAGGATCGCTGAGCAGGCTCAAAGTGATGGTGAGCACGTTCATGCTGATATCCACCTTCAGCAGCAAGGGCTGCTTCTCACCGCCGGTAAACAGCGCATTGCCTGCACCGGTTTCAGAAATGGTGCGCTGATGCTCCGTCCAACCCGGGAATTCGCAGACGATCAGATCGATACGGTTGGGCGCGTCTTCCCAGCCGGAATGATTGGACTCTACCATCACACCCAGGCCGGTGATCTTCTCACGACCATGAGCAGGCGCAGAGGCATTGATGTACAAGCCGCCGTTGATGCCCTGGCTGCCGGGATGCAATTCCACGCTTACGGATTGGAACACCGCGCCATCGTCCTTGTAAATGGCCTTCATCTCACCGGATGCGCCGTTGGGTGCCAACATGCCATTTTTCACAGAAAAACTGCCCATAGAGGAGCTATAGCAGCTAAATTTCTGTTTGTCCGTGGAGGATTCGAAGGTAATGGTGTTGGATTCCGCACCTCTACTTTCCTGCTCCGCAGACAGTACCGCTGTAGGCGGCAAAATGAGGCTTAGCAATATAGCCGCTGCTCCTGTTAAGGATAATAGTCGGCGCATAAAGCCCCCGCTAGTTTTTTGTGTCATAGAAAACCGCTCCTTTTTTTGGTGATTTATCAAAAACAGAAAAACTGTATGGTTTACAAATTCATGACCCGTAATTTACCTGTGAATACGGCTTCACCCGACCAAGTGTCGGCTTTGGGAGTTCCGGCTTCCCGAGCAAAATGCTCGGGAAGCCTATAAAATTACTCAGCTACGCTAGCGGTGATAGCGAAAGTCTGCACCTGCAAACTGCCCTCACGCAAACGGATCTTCAAGGTGTGGTTGCCGGGAGCCAGCTCCAACTGACTCAGCACATCACCTTCTACAGTTGCCAAATCGATTTCATAAATATCCTGGCCGTCTACGATGACCTGGAAGATCGTACCCTCGTCAGCTGTGAAATCAGCGGACAGGTCGTACAGACCGCCACCGTTTACGGCGATGGCATACTTGACCCAGTCACCGGCGGTGTCCAGCTTCAGAGAATACACCCCGTCATTATTGACGGTATTTTCCTTTTCGCCCTGGCGGATACCATTGGTAACCTGGGCATTGGCGATGTAGAAACCACGATATTCGCCCTTCAGGTAATGCACAGCAGGGAATGCACCCTCTACCACCTTCACGGTATCGAAGTCGCTGGTGCCCAGAGCATCATTGGACATGGCAATGTACTCCCAGGTGGCATCGCCGGCAACACCGATCTGACCGGCAATACCGGAAACTGCCAGATCGATCTTACGCATGGTGTCGATGTACACCAGCAGGCGGTTGCCGCCCTGCTCGATACGCACAGTATGCAAAGCCTCAGACATGAGGAAATCTACAGTTGCGCTACCCAGAACGGTCTGCTCACCGTCCACGATGGAAATCACAGACAGGACTTTCTCGCTGTCGTCCCAGGTCACCACGCGGTAGTTATTTTCGTCCACATAGCCGAAGGCCATCATGCTGATGCCGCAATCGGCAGGGATGAAATTGAATTCGACGGTGTAAACGCTCTCAGAGTTGACTTCGCTGAACCAACCGCTTTCCACATTGCGGATCTCCAGGTCGGGACGCTCGGGAACAGGCATGGACCAATAGGTAGGACCATTGGCCAGAACCTGAGAACCGTTGGTTACCAGCTGATCCAGCATGTAACGGCGCTGAGGGCCATCCACACCAAGCAGGTTGTGGTAGGCTGCATACCAGCTATCCAGATTGGGACCCAGCACATTGGAGTTATGACCCAAGCCACGGAAATTGTCCGGACCGGTCTTCAGCATGAGAACATTATCCTCGGGCTGAATGAAATCTTCCGTCATGGGGTTGGAGCCAATCAGGTAGGAATAGCCTACGCGGTAAGTATCCTCGGTCACTCTGTTGCCGGAATAGGTCAAATACAGATAATCGCCTCTGCGGAACAGGCCGGGACCCTCAACCCACTTGTTGGTGCCGCCGGGCAGGGTTGCATTGAGAACCTTATGGCTGTTTGCCACGCTCACAGGTCTCATATTATCCATATCCATGGGAATGATCCGGATGCTGCTCTTGTAAGCATACAGGAAGAACAGCTCGCCATTATCATCGATCCACAAAGAGCCGTCGATACCAAAGTCAAAATCTTCGGTCATAAGCTCAAAGGGTCCCAAGGGGCTCTGGCTCTTATAGATGTAATGTCCCTGACCGCCCTTGATCACGCCATCGACTTCTGCACTACCGGATTGGCACATCAAGAACCAGCCGTTGTAGTAGAGAACCTCGGGTGCATATGCACGGTCGGCCTCAACAGCCTCCAGCGCAAAGCCCTCATAGGTCCAGTTCACCAGATCATCGGAGGAGAAAACCTTGACACCGGTCACACCGTTTTCTGCGGTGCTGGAGGAGGGATACATGTAATACTTGCCGTTGTACTTCATAACGAAGGGATCGCCGATGCCGTACTCGCCCTCAGCGGTGAATTCACTCTGACCCCACTGACCGGCAATATCCTGTCCGTTCTGGTAGGTATCGGTGGTAGCGAAGGTGTACTTGGTCTCGCCACGGCTCAGAGGATCGGCAAAATTCACACCCTCAAAGAAGATGTTATTCAGCTCCCAGTTCTCAACCACGTTCCGGTACTGCTCGCACAGAGCCAGAACTGCATCCTGCTGCTCAATGGTGTAGCTGTTCCATACGCTGTCCACCATCTGCAGGGTTTCCTTCATGGTGGTGGTATAAGCTGCGCTTGTCTGGGTGTGGGTGGTCTCGCCTACAGCAAAATTCACCTCAGCTGCAGCGCTGATGTTCATCTCGCCACCGTCATTGGCCAGAATGTTCTTCAGACGCAGGGTCATATCCTGCTTACCGGTGACGGTGTAGCTCTTGGGTGCGAAGTCATTGACCCACAGCTGGATACCGAAGCCGGTTACCAGGCTCTGTACCAGTTCGTCGCCCTTCAGGCTAGCCTTGTAGCCCAGAGCATCCTTGGCAGGATCCAGAGAAATATGGGTCAGTTCTGCGGCATAGGGGTGTGCGCTATGGACACCTTCCACCGCATAGGTCAGATAAGTCTGACCGTTTGCCTCGCCGTAAACTTCCACAGGGCCAACTACCACAGCAGAACCCTTGGTTGCCTCATAGGTAGCAGCGCTGTCCACGATCTTCAGACTGCTGTCCTCGGTGGTGATCACACCGGTCAAGGTATGACCTGCCAGGTCGATGGTAGCATCACCGGTCACGGTGAATACCTCGTCGGTATTGCACAGCACGGTGACCACACGACCCTCGGCCTTACGGACAGCCTGTGCCAGAGTTGCATAGCCATGAACATCCTCGTAAGCCACGCTATTTACAGCGAAGTTGTCATACATGGCATTGTTGTGATGGCTGCGGATACCCACCTGCTTGGTGGACAGATCATAATCTGCGGTATAGGTAGCAGACACGCTCTTGGAAGGATCAGACTTGAGGCTGACCGTTGCCGTCACCGTATTGCCGTTGATCTCTGCACGCAGAACCAAGGGTTCTTTAACGCCGCCGGTGAACAGGTTGTTATTTGCACCGGTTTCGCTGACGGTACGGGCATGCTCTTTCCATGTGGGGAACTGGCCGATCACCAGGTCCACACGGTTGGGTGCATCCTCCCAGCCGGTAAAGTGGGATTCGATGCCGATGTACAGGGCATTGATGCTATCCTGTCCATGGGCTGCATTGGATGCGCCCACATACAGACCGCCATAGATGGGGCCGTCATTGCCTACGGGATGCAGTTCTACACTTACAGAGTTGATTGCCTTACCGCTCTCGCTGTAAATGGCCTTGAACTCACCGGCATCACCGGTGGGAACCAGCTTGCCGTTTTCGGCTGCAAAGCGGCCTTCAGAGGTGGAATACAGAGCAAATGCGCTGGCATTGTCGAAGCTTACAAAGGCAGCATGGGCATTTTCCACAGCATTCACAGCAAAGTTATCGAACATTGCGTTGTTATGATGGCTGCGGATACCCACCTGACCCTGGGACAGATCACGGTCTGCGGTGTAGGTAGCGGAAATGCTCACAGAGGGGTCTCTCAGCAGGCTCAAGGTAGCAACGACAGTGTTGCCGCTGATCTCAGCCTTCAGCACCACCGGCTCTTTGATGCCGCCGGTGAACAGGTTGTTATTTGCACCGGTCTCGCTGACGGTACGGGCATGCTCATGCCATGTGGGGAACTGGCCGATCACCAAGTCAGCACGGTTAGCAGCATCATCCCAGCCGGTAAAGTGGGATTCCACACCAATGTACAGGCCATTGATGGCATCCTGAGCATTGGCGGCATTGGATGCACCGATGTACAGACCGCCAAAGATAGGGCCGTCGTTGCCCACAGGGTGGATCTCCACGCTGACAGTATTCACAGCACCGCTGTTCTTATAGATTGCCTTGAACTCACCGGCATCACCGGTGGGAACCAGCTTGCCATTTTCGGCTACAAAGCCGCCTGCGCTGGCAGAGTACAGATCAAAGGCATTGGTATTTTCAAAGCCGATCACCTGAGAATCCACAGTTTCTACAGGCTCATCGCCCACATACTCCACGGTGAAATTGTCATAGCTTGCGTAGTTGTACTGGCTGCGGATACCCACATCGCCCATGGACAGGTCTGTGCCCTCGGGCAGGGTGTACACAGTGGATACCTGGCGGGAAGGATCGGATACCAGGCTGACAGTCACATTCACCACATTGCCGTGGAACTCAGCACAGATCTTGATGGGCTGCTTGTTGCCGCCGGTGAACAGGTTGTTGCCGTTGCCGGTTTCACTGACCACACGAGCGCCAACCTCGCCTGCCCAACCCTGGGTGAACTTGCCCAAGGTAATGTCCAGACGGTTGGGCGCATCATCCCAGCCGGAGAAATGGGACTCAATACCAATATAGTAGGCATCGATCAGATCCTGACCGTTGGCAGGATTGCTGGCGCCAATATACAGGCCGCCGTACATGCCGTCGTTGCCATTGGGGTGCATTTCCACGCTGACGGCCTTGATGGGCTCGCCGCTATCCTTATAAATAGCCTTGAACTCGCCGGCTTCACCGGTGGGAGTCAATCTGCCATTATTGAGCTGGAAGCCGCCGCTGGAGCTGGAATACAGATCAAATCCAAGCAGATTTGCAAAATCCACGCTCTCTGTTGCCTGTGCCAGCACCGGTACGCAGCTAAGCAGCATAGCCAAGGTCAACAGCACAGATAATACGCGTTTGATATTCTTCATAGGTTACCTCCTGCAATTAGGGGTGTTCAATTTTCTTCCTTGAAAAAGATGTTGTTCAGTTCCCACTTCTCTACCACATTCAGATACCGGTTGCACAGATCCAGAACGGCGCTCTGCTGATCCGTAGAATAAGTATTCCATGCGCTGTCGACTTGCTGCAAGGTTTCCTTCATAGTGGTGGAGTAGGATGCACTTTCCTGGGTATAGGTGGTTTCGCCTACAGCGAAATTCACCACAGCGGTGGCATAAATATTCATTTCGCCGCCGTTGCACTTAAGAATGTTCTTCAAGCGCAGGGTGATTTCCTGCTTGTCGCTGGTGTAGGTCTTCACATTGTTCTCATCCACCCACAGACGGAAACCGAAGTCGGTCACCATGCTCTGCACCAGGGCATCACCATAAAGCTTTGCCTTATAGCCCAGGGCATCGTTGGTAGGATCCAGAGAAATGTGGGTCAGCTCTGCGCTGTAGGGATGGGCTGTGTAAACACCGTTTTCACCATAGGTCAGATAGTTCTGTCCTGCATTCTGGGCAAAGATCTCCACAGAGCCGGCTACCACAGCACTACCACAAGTTTCCTCATAGGTTGCCGCAGAGTCCACGATCTTCAAGCTGCTGCCTTCAGCGGCTACAACACCGGTCAAGTGGAAGCCTGCCAGATCGATGGTGGTGTTACCGGTAACGGTAAACACCTCGTCGCTATTTGCCATTACGGTGATGACTGCATTTTCTGCATTGGCTACAGCCTCTGCCAGAGTTGCATAAACTTGCTCACCCACAGCTGCCACCGCGTTCATGACATGGAAATTATCATACATGGCATCGTTGTGCTGGCTGCGGATACCCACCTGACCCTGGCTTAGATCACGATCTGCGGTATATGTAGTAGAAATACTCTTGGTAGGATCAGATTTCAGGCTCAAGGTGGCAGTGACCGTATTGCCGCTGATATCCACACGAAGTGTCAGAGGCTCCTTCACACCGCCGGTGAACAGATTATTGCCCTTACCGGTCTCAGAGATCACACGGTCAAGCGCAGCCCATGAGGGGAACTGACCGATCACCAGATCTGCGCGGTTGGGCGCATCGTCCCAGCCGGTCATATTGGACTCTACACCAATGTACAGGGCATTGATCTGGTCTTGACCATTTGCCACATTGGATGCACCGATGTACAGACCGCCGTTGATAAAACCGGTCTCGCCGTTGGGATAGATATCTACGCTGACAGAGGAAACGGTAGAACCGTTACCCTTGTAAATGGCCTTGAACTCACCGGCCTTGCCGCCGGCAACCAGCTTGCCGTCACGGACGGTGAAGCCACCGCTGGAAGTAGAATACAGGTCGAAAGCTTCCCATGCCTCTGCTACGGAGCTAAAGTCTACGATAGAAGGCACAGCAGGCTTTTCAGCCGGGGTGGTATCGTCGGTTTCATCGACCATATCCAAGGTGAAGGAGAACTGATTCTCCGTCATAAAGTATTGCTCTTTGATGGTGGAGTAGGTTTCCACCTGCACATTTTTGCCGTCCTCAGAGAAGTACAGCATGGTGATCATGCCGGTAGAGCCTTGTGCGGCATCGACACCCTGGGGATCTACCAGGATCTGGGTAACCACATTACCGTGATCACCGATATCCTGTGCCATAACCACACGGTCACAGGGATCGTGTCCGCTGAGTACCAGCACGATATTGGAGTGCTTGGATACCAGCTTCTCCCACAGATGGTCGCCGTCATTGCAACCGCCGGAGGTGGAAGGAGGACAAACATCGCCTTTATCCAGGGTTGTTCCGTCACGGAACAAATATGCGTGGGTGGTAATGATTACATTATATTCGGGATGCTCTTCAATTACCTGGTTTGCCCACTTCAGCACTGCATCGCTGGCACCGTAATCCAGGGTCATGATCAGATATTTAACAGTACCAACTGTCAGAGTGCGCCAGGTATTCTCGATACCGCCATCGAAGCTGCCTTCGATGGTTGCGGCATAGTCACCTCGATTAAAGGTTTCGTTCATCAGAGCAGAGCCGTCATGGTTACCTCTGACCAAGCTATAGCCAACCTGGCCATCCATCTGGGTGATCAGATCGTAAACATAGCTCCACTCGGATTCCAGATTCTTATCTGTGATGTCACCCATACCAAGCACATACTGAATGTTCTTGGATTCCCGATTGGCAAGAATCCAATCGTAAAGCTTAGCCAACTCGGTAGTACCGTTGGTGACATCCTTGTAAGCCACCTTCTGGGTGTCACCTACCACTACCATGGAGTAGCTGTAATCGGTGACGGGCTCTTTCTCAGAGAACCAGGTGGTGTACCGCTTCACAGTATAACCATTGCCGCTGTTATCAGCAATCTGCGAAGGTGCATTCAGATTTTCCAAATTCCAGGCTGCTACCAGGTCATCCTTGCGGACACCGGTCATGCTAGCCATATCTGCCTTAATTTCAGAAGCAGTACGAGCATCGGCAAACAGAGCCAGAGACTTGATGCTGCCCAAGAAATAACGCTCGTTGCCGCTGCGCAGGTCACCGCCCAGAGCGATGGCATTGTTGCAAATGGTATCTTCTACGACCTGTACCTTAGACTGCGCCAGATAGCCATTTACATAGCAATCCAAAGTACCGGCTGCATCGTTGACCACGATGGTCAAATGTGTCCATTCACCGGTGCGCAGATCTACGTTATCGAATCGGCAATCCAGCTTCTTGTCGCCTTCATATTCCACATAGAAACGAGGAATACCATCGGTAAACACTTCCAGGTTGATGCATGCATCACCTGCGCCAAAGTTACCCACGATGACACCGCCACGCTGGTCATCCGCCAGATCCGCAGGTACATAGATCTCAGCCTCAATGGTATGGGGCATAACGTCCAGCTGCTTCTGGGTTTTGTAGGTGGCCTCACCGTCAAAGGTCATGCCGCCTTCGTTGGTTACGGGGGTGGGAGTTTTCAGCATGGCATGATAGCCGTTGCCACTCTGATCGTAAATGGCATTTGCGCCCAGATTACCGGCGGTAACCCAGTATGCCATCAAATCTTCCTCGCCGGGAGCGTATATATCCGCTGCAATTTCCTCAGCGGTACGCATATCGGTGTAGGCAGCAACGGATTTCAGTTCGCCCTTGAACCACTGCGCATTATCGGTTCGCAGGTCACCGCCCAACACCATGGGACTAGCAGAGATTTCCGTAGGAATCACTGCATCCATGCTCTGCTTCAGAACTCCATCCACATAGCAATGGATTTTTCCTGCGGCATCGTCAATGGCAAATGCCACATGTACCCACTTACCGGTATACACGCTGGGAACACTGGTAAATCTCAGGTCGATGGTAGGCTTGCTATTGGCATCCTGCATATAGAAGCGAGGCTGACCGGAAGTATTAAATTCCACCGTCAAGTTCGGTCTGCCGGAATTGTAGTTACCGATCACGCTACCGGAACGAGCATTATAGTCCTTATCAAACTTGAACCAAGTCTCGATGGTACGAGGCATAGAGGGGAATCCCTTGACCGCCTGATACATCCCGGTTTGTGTGAAGGTCATGGGCAGGGAAGCATTGTAGCCGTTGCCGCTGATGTCCTTCAGGGTCTGTGCGCCCTGCTGACCGGTCAGATCCCATGCTGCCATCAGACCTTCCGGAGCGAGGGTGATCATGTCTGCCTTGACTTCAGCGGCAGTACGCACATCCTCATACAGAGCCACGCCCTTCAGTTCGCCCTTAAAATACTGGGTATTGGCCAGGTTGTCACGCAGGTCACCGCCAATAAGAGGTGCGCTAAAGGTCAAATCCTTAGGAACGGCATACTGGGGTGCTTTGGTCTGCTTCAATTCACCGTTCACATAGCAAGAAATAGTACCCACACTGCCCTCGACGTCGTTGATGACCAGAGCCACGTGAACATACTCACCGGTGCAGACATTGACGTTTTGGAACTTCACATCAATGAATACGTCATTTCCAGCATCATCAATAAACTGTACAAAGAGACGGGGAGCGCCGCTGGTGTTGATTTCGAACACGAAGTCAGGTCTGCCCACATTGTAGTTGCCGATAATACAGCCGCCACGACCCGTAAAACTTGGATCAAACTTGACCCATGCTTCCATGGTACGGGGCATAGCAGAAAAACTCTTTTCCAGCTGGTACTGCTTAGCCGCAGTGAAGGTCATTCCAGGCTCTGTTTCCTGTGCCATGGCGGACATGGCAGGAATCAGAGACAGGATCATGACCAGGGTCAGAACCAGAGATACTACGCGATTAAACTTTGTCATAAGTTACCTCCTGTGTCAGGCTTCTGTTTGAATCCTGAAGTTTCTGAAAGCACAGCCGGCCTTGTTGGAACACAGAGCCACCTGGCCATAGAGGAATGCGTTTGCGTCGTACATATCAATTACAGGGGTTTCCATATCGTCCAGGTAGACCATGATCCGATTGTTCTTCAAGGTCACCTTTACCGTATGGTACTCGCCCTTCATCCAATCCACACCTACCAGATCCAGGTTCTCTGCGCCGTAATTGTAACGGCTCAAGGTCACCTGGTCATTTCGCAGGGACAGATAATAACCGCTGAAGGACTCGTCCATGTTGTTCATAAGGACATGGTTCTTAGCACGCAGAAGAATACCGGCATCATAGATGGTGGCTTCTTCTGTCATGGCCACCTCCACCTGTACGGTGAAGTCTGTCAAAGTCTCGTCACCGGCATAGGCATAGGCCTTATCGCCGGAACGAGCGGTATGGGCATCGTCAATGATCTTCCAGTTGCCGATGTAAGACCAGCCCTGTTCATTGATCTCGTTCAGGGGATTCTCGTAGGTCAGCTCTGTGGGGTTCGTGGGCTCTAAAGTAAAGCTGTTGACCTCCATTTTGCCTTCCATGAGACGGATCTTGATGGTATGCTCACCAGCGGTCAAAGGCAAATGACCCAGCATGGAATTGACGAATCCTTCCCGAATGCCCACCTTAGGAGCAGTAAAGGTATAGATCTCCTTGCTGTCGATGACCACCTGGAAGCGAGCGCCTGCAGAGGCGGCTGTCAGCTGGGCGGACAGGCCGTAGAAGCTATCCTCGGTGACACGGATGGCATATTTGACCCAGTCACCGGCCGTATCCAGCTTCAGGGAGTAGCTGCCGGTGGATTCATCGTAACCGGTATGCTCTTTTTCGCCTTGACGGATGCCGTTTTCCTTCACCTTGGCCTTCTCAATGGAGAAGCCGCGGTTTTCACCCTTGAGGTAATGGACAGCCGGGAAAGAACCGGATACCATCTTCACGGTATCAAAGTCACCGGTACCAAAAGCATCGTTGGAGAACGCCAGGTAGCTAAACTGGGCATCGCCAGCCACACCGATCTTACCGGCAGTACCCTTGCGCTCCACATCGATTTTCCGCATAGCGTCAATATACACCAGTACACGGGATGCGCCCTGCTCCACACGGACGGTGTGCAGCACGTCAGCATCCAGGAAGTCCACCATTTCCTCTGCCAAAGTCTGAGACTTGCCGCCGGAAACAGCGATCAGGCTCAAGGTCTTGGTGGCATCATCCCACAGGATCTGGCAGTAGTTCTTGGCATCCTTGTAGCCAAATACCAAAGAGGTCTGACCATTGGCCTTAGGAATGAAGTTATACTCTGCAGTAAATACCTTCTGGGCTGCGGTATTGCTCAGCAGGTACTCCCCTGCTGTCTCCATGCCCTCTGTGCCACGGATCTCGAAATCGGGACGCTCCGGCACAGGCACATCGGAATAGGTAGGACCGTTGGCCATCACAATGCCGCCGTTGGTCACCAGCTTATCCACCATGTAACGACGCTGAGGACCGGCAGTAGCGATCAGATTATGATACGCAGTATACCAGGAATCCAGATCCGGGCCGATTACATTGGAGCTGTGACCCAGACCACGGAAATTATCCGGGCCGGTAGCCAAAATGATAATGTTATCGGTGGGCATAATGAACTGACCGGAAGGATCTGTGCCCAGCTGATAGGAATAGCCCACACGGTAGCTGTCGCTGACAACGGAGTTACCCGTATAGGTCAGATACAGCATATCGCCACGGCGGAACATACCGGGGCCTTCTGTCCAGCCGTTCAATGTGCCTGCCAGGCTGGTTTCGATACCGGGAAGCATGGTTTCCGTATCCACAGGTGCGATTTGCATCACATTGTTATCCGGATACAGGAAATACAGCTGGCCGTCATCACCGATCCAGAATGCACCGTCGATCTTACGACCGAAATTGTCGGTAACTCTCTCAAAAGGACCGGTGGGACTCTTACTCTTGAAAATGTAGTGGCCCTGGCCGTTCTGGGATTCACACATATAGAACCAGCCATTGTAGTAAACCACTTCGGGGGCATAGGCATAGTCTGCATCCTCGCCCTCCACGGCAAAACCCTCATAGGTCCAGTTTACCAGATCCTCAGAGGAGAACACCTTCACACCGGTCACACCGTTTTCCGGTTGACCGGAGGAAGGATACATATAATATTTACCGTCATAGCGCATAACGAAGGGGTCACCGATACCGTACTCGCCGCCGCTGGTGTCTACGCTTGCGCCCCATTGGCCTTCAATGTCCTGACCGTTATGGTAGGTCTGGCTTTCCGTAAAGGTGTATTGCTTTTCACCTTCGTCCTTTGCCTTGCCGAAATCCGGTGTGGAATCACAGCCCGCAAAAGGCAGTACCATGGATACCACCAGCACAAATGCCAGGGTACGCAATAAAATATTCTTCATATTCCATACCCTCCTTAAGCGATTGCCTTGTCAGAGAAGAAGCTGTACCAATCCGGATCTTGGGGATCAGGACACAGATCATCATGGTGCCATGCCGTAGTGCCGTCCTTATTGACGGTCACCTGGCCGAAAGCCACACTGATCAGATCTGTGGGTCGGCTACCACCAAACTCTGCCCAGGGAACGAATACCTCGATGCAGTAGCCTGTATCGGTTTTCCGTGCGCCGGACAAAATGTTAGGTGTGCGGAAATCTGCATAAGCACCGTTTTCACCCTTGCGGAAGAGCATATTGCCTGCTGCATCCACCAGGATGGTACGATCCTTGGCATCGGGATTGCCGCCGTTACAATCATAGTCCATATAGATCTCGATACTGCTGTTCTGGAAGGGCTTATCGCCACCGGTATACACACGGTTATCGGCCACAGTAAAGCCGAAATAGCAACCCTTGTCCGTCCAGAACCAATTGACAGATACGCTGTCGCTGTTAAAGCGATGCACCGCTGTGCCGTCCCAATGCTCTTCATTGATACGGCCATCCAGCATGATCTCGGGCTTTTCTACCGGATCGCCCAGGAATTCGCCAATATAGGTCTGGGTAAAGTCGCTGTACAGGTCGGGTTTCTGAGGATCGGTACACCAGCCATCATCATGCCAAGCTGTGCCCTTCTGACCGGCAGCCAAGGTAACCTGACCCAGAGCAATACCCATCTTTTCCGGCTTCTTGATACCCAGCTCCACCCAGGGAATGTACAATTCCACATTGTAGCCTGTATTGGTTTTCTTCACACCGGATTGAATCCGGTTCGTACCAAAGTCAATATACTTGCCGCCAATACCCTTACGGAACAACATATTTCCGGCCGCATCCACCAAAATGGTACGGTCATGGTCATCGGGCTTGCCACCGTTCTTGTTAGCATCCAGATAAACCTCAATACTGCTGTTTTCAAAGGGTTTTGCACCGTTGGTCTTTACATAGTTGTCTGCAACGGTGAAGGCCATGTAACAGCCACGGGCTGTCCAGAACCACTGCACTTTTACACTATCTTTATGATAAGTAAAGCTGGGTGTGTTCTTCCATTTTGCTTCGCTGAATGCGCCGTCCAGGTTCACTTCCGGATCGGGAGCAGGCTCTACTGCGCCTTCAATACCCTTTGCCGTCATGTTGATATAGGTATCCGGCACCTGAGGATCTGTGCCAATACCGCTCCAGGAGATCAGTCGGCTACCGTCTGCGTTGAACTTGCCGTCCCAATCCACAGAACCGAAGCTAACCTTCACGCTCTGGGGAGCAAATTCATAGTTCAGATCTGCCCAAGGCACAAACACTTCCACCGCATAGCCGTCCTGGGTTTCGCAAGTACCGGCGAACACATTGTTCATCACATTGTTCCATTCGCCGTCGCCCACACCACGGAGGACTTCGATATTGCCGGCCGCATCCACACGAACCTGCACATCGTCCGTATCGGGCTTCTTGCCGCCATTGGACAAAGCATCCATGTAGATTTCCACAGAGTCATTGAGGAATACGGAGTTGCCGTCCACGCTGACCACATCATCCCGCATCTCAATGAAGAAATAACAGCCCTTCTCGTCAAAGTGGTTCTTGACAGTACCGCGGCCGCCATCTGCGAAGGCATAGACCAGCTTACCTGCCCATGCGCTGTCGGTGTCCTTGCCGTCCAGATTCAGATTGGACTGGTTCACCTTCCGGAAATATTCCACGGAATTGGTGTCACGGTACAATTTTAAATAGGTATCGGGAGATTGGACATTGACGCCGGGTGCGCCACGCCAGATCTCACGGACGTTGCTGCGGCAACCAACCAGACCGAAGGCGATACCGTAGTCCACTTGGGGCTCACCGCCCAGCTGGGAATAGGGAATGAACATTTCTACGCAGTAGTTGTTGTTCTCATCCCAGATACCGACCTCGCCGTTGACCTTCACAGCGTAGTTCTTGATCAGGCTGTCCTCATGCCACTTACCGCTGCTACCGCGACGGCTGAGACTCTGCTCGTTAATGTCCATGAAGATCTGCAGATGCTCGTTTTCGGGCTGTGTACCACCCTTACCGCTGTAATCCAGATACACCTCGAAAGAGGTATTATCATAGACCAAGGTACTGGTTGCCCACAGTTCCGGGTCGTTGACCACTGCGCCCACATAGACACCGCTTTCGCCATAGAAAGCCTTAACCGTAGCGTTGATCTCATCACCGAAGGTAAATTCCTTCAGATTTTCCCATTTGCTGTCATCCAGCACACCGTCCAAGGTAATTTCAGGCTTTTTGTAGCCTGTCTCCACCAGGAAGGGGTTTGCGTCTGCCTTGGCCTTGTAGTCCTTGGGCAAGGAATTACTACAAGCAGTCAGACCCAGTAGCACCAAAGCCAGAAGCCAAGGAAGCCATTTTCTTTTATTCATTGTTTTCCTCCTTAGCCCTTCAATCCGGAAACTACCATGGAATCTACAAAATACCGCTGGAAGCAAATATACAGCACCAACAGCGGCAGACAGGAGATCACAGCACCGGCCATGATCATGGGATACTCACTGGTGGCCTCAGACATGTTGTTCAGAAGCCGCAATGCCAATTGAATGGTATAGTTTTCTTCGCTGTCCAAATAGATCAGCGGACCCATAAAGTCATTCCAAATGCCCATGAACCAGAAGATCACCTGCGCTGCAATAGCAGGCTTCATGGTGGGCAGCATGATCTTGCGGAAGATGGTGATCCATCCTGCGCCGTCGATCTTTGCCGCATCGATCAGTTCATTGGGAACACCGGCCAAATACTGCCGGAAGAAGAACATCATGGTGATATTACCCAGCGTACCGGGCAAAATCAAGGGAATAAAGCTGTCGATATAGCCTGCCTTGCCCCAAACCAGATACTGGGGGATCAAGGTGACCATGCCGGGGATCATCATGGAGCTGAGCAATGCCATAAACAGAAAATTCTTCTTGGGAATATCCATTTTGGCAAAGGCAAAGGCTGCCATGGCAGAGGACAGAGTACCAAACAGCAGCACCGGAATGGCAATAGTCAAGCTGTTCTTAATACCGCTGAGCAAGGGAGCAACCTCCCAAACCTCTGTGTAACCTTCCCAGTTGAAAGGATCGGGAATCCACTTGGGCGGAAATTCCAATGCGCTCATTTTATCCTTCAAGGATGTGGAAATCATCCAGATGAAGGGAAAAAGCATGGTCAAAGACACCAGGATCATAATAATATGGATCACGGTGTTGACCAATCGTTCTTTTGTACGAATTTTCATAACACCGCCTCCTTAATGACTGCCGTCATAGACCCAGCGCTTGGACATCTTGAACTGGATCAATGTTACCGCCATGATAAACAGGGACAACAGCCATGCCACAGCACAGGCAGCACCCATGTTATACTCTGTAAAGCCCTTCTGGTACAGGTAGTACACCACAGTCATTGCGGAATGCTCCGGGCCCAGACCGGTGATGATAAACTGATCGCCGAAGGCCTGCAAACCACCGATGACACCGGTGATAATTACATAGAAATAGGTAGGACTCATCATGGGCAGGGTCACATAGCGCAATTTGTGCCATGCGTTGCCACCGGCCACATCCACCACTTCGTAATATTCCTTGGGCACATTCTGCAAACCTGCCAAAAACAGCAGCATGGTGTTACCCAGACCACGCCATACACCCAACAGGATCAAGGTGATCTTGACCATAGCCGGGTCGCCCAGCCAGTTAGGGCCGGGCTTACCGGTGATCTGCTGAATGATCATATTCAAAATACCGTACTCTGCATTGAAGATCCATCTCCACAGCAGCGCAATGGCCACGGTGGAAGTAACTGCAGGCAGATACACAATGACACGGTAAATGGTCTTACCACGCATTTTCCGGTTCAAAGCCAATGCCAGCAGCATTGCCAGGATCATACCCACAGGAATACCGATCATCAAATAGATGGTATTGCCCAGGGACTTCCAAAACAGCGGATCTTCCAGAACCTTTTTGAAATTTTCAAGTCCAATAAAGTTTTCTGTGCCTTCCAATATGTTCCAGTCCGTCATACTCATGTACAAGGAATAGCCCATAAAGAACAGGAAAAACACAGTAAATTGGAGAAAGATCGGCGCAATAAAGGCAAGACCCGCTCTACGCTCAGAGCGTCTCAGCTTGCTGGCCGTTCCTTTCTTTTTCATGGTTTTTCACCTCTGTTTTTTGCTTATTTGCCCTCGTCCAGACGCTCCTGCATCTTGGGCTGGATCTCCTTGACGAATTCTGCGGCAGTCATATCGCCGTTCCAGACCTTGCTGGACTCAGAATAGAAATAGGTAAACCAAGTGGTATTCTTGGTATAGTAAGTGGGCTTGAACTGACCCTTTTCTGCATCTTCGATGATGTTCAGGAATACCTGCTTGTTGGCGGGTGCCTTGTCCATAGCCAGATAGTCGTTCTTAGCCATGTCTACGATGTTGGGAACAGCCTGACCGGCCTCGTAGTTGTACTTCTGAGCCTCAACGTTCATGCTCAGGAACTCTGCCAACTCGTAAGCCAGCTGCTTCTGCTTGGAATCCTTGGATACGCACAAAGCGGCAGATGCCAGCCAAGTGACACCCTTACCGGTCTTGTCAGATACGGGAGTGGGCATAATGTCCCATTCAAAGCTTACGCTATCCCAGAAGGTAGCCTGGTCCCAGGGACCCATCCATGCCATACCCACCTTACCGTTACACCAACGGGTAAACCAACCGCTGGCGCTATCCTCGGCTGCGGTAGGAGAAACACCATGCACCAGAGCCAGGTCTGCAACCCACTGCATAGCCTCAGCAAACTCGGGGGTATCTACGGTAACCTGGGTGTGATCCTTGTTCAGGAAATCTGCGCCATTGGACCATACAGCAGATTCCAGGGTGTAGTTCGCAGTACCAAAGACCTTGTTAACGCCCTTACCGCTGGTCAGCTTCTTACAAACCTCTACGAACTCGCTCCAGGTCATGGGGACTTCGGGATCGGGCAGAGGAATGCCGTTGGCCTCGAACAGGGTCTTGTTGTAAACCATTGCCCAGGGACCCAGATCCTTAGGCAGACCGTACAGGTCGCCGGACTCTACGCCCACCTGATGGGTTGCGCTGTCATAACGGAAAATGTTCAGAGACTTCTCCCAAACGGTGGTGTTAGCAGCCACTTCGGAAGCCTGCATATAGGGAGTCAGATTCTCCAGACGGCCTGCATCGACCCAGGAGTAGAACTCATCGGAGTGGATGTAGAACACATCGGGCATCTTGTTAGCAGCCAGCAAGGAGGTCAGCTTGACCAAATAGTCTTCCTGGGAGCCGGGAATGTGCTGATAGTTGACCTTCACACCGGGGTGGGTCTTTTCGAACTCGTCGATCATGGAAGTAAAGATCTTCTTTTCGGCCAGAGAGCCCCAGCCTGCGAAGGTAATTACGGTGTTGCCTTCGTTGTCTACGCTTTCGCCGCCCAGGGTCTTACCCTTACCGCAGGCAGCCATTGCCAGCACCATAACCAGAGCCAGCATCAGAGATACGATTCTTTTTGCCATTTTCATTACGCTTTCCTCCTATAAATTAACCAAAAATTTTTCTTAACGTTTCCACGGGAACCTTCGGTTCACGATTACCGTCCAGCAAGCCGTTGGTTTCCTGCTGTACATCCGTCAACTGGGTGTAGCAGAAGCCACGGACTCTGTTATGGCTGCGGATAGCCTGCATAATATCACGCAGGTACACCACCATTTGGTCAGCATCGGCCATATCGTTGTTATAGCCCCAGCCGCCGTCGTTCTTCAGTTTGACACCGCCCATTTCTGTGATCATAATGGGCACTTGGTTATAGGTTTCACCTGCTGCATACACAGGCTTGAAATTCACGCTGCCACGCAATGTCTCCTCAATGTCGGCATAGCGGGTGGCGAAATTATCGGGAGTGATGTCATAGTCGTGGATGCCGCAGAAATCGGTCAGTTCCAGCTGCTCCCAGCCATCGTTAGAACCAACCAGGCGGCTGTTATCCAGAGACTTCATCAGATAGTAGCCGGCCTTCACAAAGTTCTTCTGCAAGGGGTCGCCTACGATCTGATGGACACCCCAGCTTTCGTTAAAGGGAATCCAGGTAATAATACAAGGATGGTTATGGTCACGCTTCATGAAGGCCTGCATCTCAGCCAGGAACATCCGCTGACCCTCTGCAGTAAAGTCATAATTACTGGGCATCTCGCCCCAAACCAGCAGACCCAGCTTATCTGCCCAGTAGTAGTACCGGGGATCTTCGATCTTCTGGTGCTTTCTTGCGCCGTTGAAGCCCATAGCCTTGGTCAGCTCCACGTCTGCACGAATGGCATCGTCGGAAGGCGCGGTCATCAGACCCTCCGGCCAGTAGCCCTGATCCAGAACCAGACGCTGATACAAAGGAGAATTGTTCAGATAGATCCGCTCGCCGCATACATGGATCTTACGCATACCGAAATAAGTATCCACCGTGTCGATCACCTGGCCGTCACGGATCATCTGTACCTGCACATCCAGCAGATTGGGGAATTCCGGAGTCCAGTACAGATCGAACACAGAATTAACACCATGCTCCACAAAACCGAAGCTGCACTCTGTGCGGCTGGCATTGGCAAACACGGTCATAGAACCCAGCACCTCGTCGCCCTTGCGAATGGTCAGCTGCAGATCACAGGGCTGTCCCTTCAGGGTACGGATCATGAAATATGCACGGCATTGATCCAGATCCGGAGTAATATGTATATCGGTGATATAATCCCGACCGGTGAACTCCATCCACACACTCTGCCAGATACCGGTGGTGTTGCGATAGAAGCAGGCACGGGGCTCTTTTGCCCACATCTGCTTGCCACGGGGAATTTCACGCTCATAGCTGTCCTCAGCCTTCACCACCAAAGTGTTCTCACCGGGCTGCAGCAATGCGCTGATCTCCAGATGGAAGGGGGTGAAGCCGCCTTCGTGGCTGCCGGCATACTGGCCGTTGATCCACACCTTTGCCACATGATCCACCGCACCGAAATGCAGCAGCACAGAGCCTTCCAGCTCATGGGGGGCAACCACCAGACGGCGGCGGTACCATACGCTCTTAGAAGGCATATCGGTGTTGATGCCACTCAGTTCCGATTCATAGCAGAAAGGCACTTGAATGGTCTTATCAAAGGGAATTGCACCCAAGCCCTCTGCCTCATACCGATCCTCGGGATCGAAGGAAAACTCCCACTCTCCGTTTAGGGTCAGCCAGTTTTCTCTTGCAAACGCGGGGTTCGGTAATTCTGTACGCATAATTGTATCCTTCACATGATCACTCCGTTCTTTTATCTTTGTAAGTAAATTTCATTAGTATATTTTGCTGATAGTTGCCAAATTTTTCACCGAACAAATTCACACCGCCACGGTTCACCGCATCGGGCTTGATACCGATCCGCAGAGTGAAATAATCGTCCTGTTCTACATTTAATTGATTCAACTTCACAGAAGATACTTTATTCTCATCCAGATAAGTACCTCCGCTATTGACACGAATGGTTTTCAGCAGGCCATATTGGGTGGAGAAATCCGACCACCAATCGGGATTCAGCTTTCCTCGATGGCCACCAAAGTCACCCGGAGACACCCAGGTACACAGCTCCTTGCCGTTGATCCAGAAGGTAATGTCCGATGCCCAATCATTGCGGTAGTTGGGCGCTTCCGAACAGATCTCCAAACTGAAACTCAGACCCACAGGATCTTTGTCTTTTAAAAAGTAGTTAGGAATCCGATATTCCAGATAGCCTTCGCTGAACCAAACCATCTGGGCGCTGGCTCGAGCCGGGGAGAAAAATACACCGGGGGTATCGTCGGTTTCAATAATATTCTCCTCATTGGCCATGCCACAACTGGGTACAGCATGGCAATCCGTGAAACTGCCGATGGGAATATCCAGCACCGTGGACAATTCCTTATTGGCATCAAAGCCGCCTACATAGCTGATATTGATCTCGTCGATCTTTCGGCTGATGATCTTGGAAGATCCATGCTGGGCAGATTGGGATTGCACGTGCACCAGGTCCGCCGCCTGTAAATGATTGATATGGAATGCCGCTGTGGAGGTGGGAATGTGCAGCCGTCTGGCAATTTCCGTGACGCTGTAACTGTTGATACTGACCAATCGCAGAATATCCCGACGGGTCTTGGAGGCCATGGCCGCCATGATTTTGTCCAGCCGTTCTTCCTCATCGATGGATAGGTGCATATATCTCGACATAGGCATCCGCCCCCTTCTCACGCTTTATTACAACTTTTCTTGTAACGGGTTACCTCCCCGTTACAACTATACTTGTTATTTTGCACAATCTACCACTGCAGACCATGCCACAATTTGTATAATACCACAGCACATCGCCCAATGTCAACCAGTTTTCCCTCGATATTTTTACCAAATTATTCATTACAACTTCAGTTGATACCCCCCTCCCGTTTTACCTGTGTTCTGTGTGTTTCTGTCTCCCCTCTTATAAAAAATCTGCCAATTGCAACCAGCAATTGGCAGATGATTATGCATGATTACATTCTTTGAACGGTGATCACACCATCTTTAAAATACAGCTTACAAGCACGGGCGGTGCGCTGATCCCCGGTCAATTCTACAGGAGGATCATAATCCCTTGCGTGGTAGATGGCATAATACTGACCCGCATAGCAAATGACACTATGGTGACCAACACCCTCTTCTACCTCATTTTTGATCATCAGCGGATCAAACTGACCGTTCAGACTATGCTTTTCATAGACCACCCGGGTCAGATCCGGATCGGTGGATTTGGCAGAAGCGTAGCCGATATGGTAGGTATCGTTCTGGTAGCAAGCACCGCTGTACATCACATACTGCCAGCCATCCACCTGCAGCCAAAATGCGCCCTCGATGGTATGCCAATGCTGACCGGGTACAAACCGATCCCGCATGAAGATCTCCTCATCGCAAGAGGGCATGACCTTCTCCACAGGCTCGCCCACGGGGGTCATGGGATCTTGCATTTTTTGCACAAAGATTCGTGTACCCACACGGTCGCAATCGGTTCTGTCCAGACAGTACCACAAAAACAGGCCGGCGTCGGTCTTGACCACATGGGGATCAATACTGAAATGGTCAAACAGCCGCTTGGTCTCACCAAACGGACCAAAGGGTGTTCTGCTTCGGGCTACATGGAGAAATTCATCGCAATCTGCGCTGTTGGGAGACATACAGGATACATACAGGTAGTACCAGCCATCCTCATAATACATACAGGGCGCCCAGTATTCATGCAGCCCCTCCAAGGCGAATACATTTCCCCGGTACTCCCAGGCATCAAAGGGGGTTTTGGCAAAATAAGCACCTACGCCATATTTGCCGGTTACATACATAGCCCAGCCGCCCTCTACCTCACACATAAAAGGATCGGGTTGCGCCATAATTACATCCGTATTCAGCTTCATCGGTGATCTCTCCTTGTACTGCATTGTTCATTCCTACATACCATAGAAATATAATATTTCTCTTTTCTGCTTTTGTCAACAAGCCTGAGGGAAATAATTCCTTTATTTTCCTTATAAAATATATTTGCGCGTATATGCCGTTCCCGGTAAACCACCGCACCGGGAAATACTACCTCCATATTCTCTTGCGTACTGCGCCACAGGCCGCGCAAGCCATTGCTGACCGTGGGCGATCAACCGCAAAAAATAGCCGGGCGGTATTTCTACCACCCGGCTAAGTAAAAATCAATTTTTATATTGGTTTCCCTTACACAACAAAGGGCATCTGCAACAAAATTTCGTTGGCATTTTTGCAGATCTGCAAGGCATATTCGCCCTTTTGCACCTGCCAGCCACCGGCTTGTACATCATAGGACTTAAAGGCATCCTGATCCAGTTCCATGGTCACAGTCACCTTTTCACCGGCTTTGATGAACACCTTTTGGAAAGCCTTTAATTCCCGGACAGGGGCATCTTCCCGGTTTCCGGCAACATATAGCTGCACAACCTCTTTGCCGTCCATCTTGCCCACATTTTCCACATCCACAGAAATGGTATTTCCGCAGACTTGTAAATTGGAGTAGGCAAATTCCGTATAGCTCAAGCCGTAGCCAAAGGGATACAGAACCGGCACATTTTCCGTTGCAAAATGACGATAACCCACATGCCAGGTTTCGTCGTAATACATACAGGCTTCATCCCGACGGGTATTTTCCGAGGGAATGTCCTTTATGCTGTATGCATAGGTTTCTGTCAAGCGTCCGGAGGGATTGACCTTACCTGCTAACACATTGGCAACTGCCTGGGAGACGTTCTGTCCACCAAAGCCAGCCAGTACAACCGCATCTGCCAGTTCATCAAACCGGCTCAGGTCAACCGCAGAACCTGCGTAGACCACAACCACCAGTTTCTTGGCATACTTACGCAGATACTTTACAGCATCCAATTCCTCCGGGGTCAGGGTAATATCCCGGCGGTCCGTCTCTTCCACCTCACCGCCTGCGCCTGTACCAACGGTCAGAATGGTCACATCGCTGTCGGCACTTTCCAGGCAAGCCTTTTTCAGGTTGCCCATGCTCACATTGCTGCCATAGACCTTGCCGATGGATTCTGTATAGAACGCATCATAACCCAGCTGGGACAAGGCATCATACAAAGGCACAAAGGGTCGGTTGGGCTTTACTGCGCTGCTACCGCCGCCATGGTAATAAATATGAGACGGTGCGCCGGTGACGCAAACCTTACCGGATTGCAAGGGCAGCACGCCATTGTTTTTCAGCAGAACGATGCCGTTTTCCTCTACCTTTTGGGAAATGGCAATTCTTTCTTCCACAGTATACTTTACGTTTCTGTTTTTCTTCGCTTCTTGATTCTTTTCAGACAGCGCAAGCATACGATTTGCAGAAGTTTCCAGGCAGGCAAGATCTACCTTGCCGTCTTTCAGATGCTGCTGCATCTGCTCTGCGTGCTTGGCATTGTGAGGGAATTCCAGATCAAGACCTGCATGGAGACTATCCAGAGGATCTTGCACCGCCTCCCAGTCAGAGACGATAACGCCGTCAAAGCCCAGTTCCTCACGGAGTACATGGTTGAGTTCCTGATTGGCGCTCATGCGCACTCCGTTGACCAGATTGTAAGAGGTCATCACCGTCCAGGGCTTGGCCTTCAGCGCAATTTCAAAAGGCTTTAAGTAAATCTCCCGCAGAGTTCTTGCATCGATCTCAGAGGACAGCCAGTAACGGGAATACTCTCGGTTATTACAGCAATAATGCTTCAAAGAAGTTCCCACATGGCCTGCCTGGACACCTTCGATAAAGGATTTGCCAAACATACCTGCCACATAGGGATCTTCGCTGAAATATTCGAAATTTCTGCCGCACAGGGGGGTGCGCTTAATATTCACACCAGGTCCTAACAGCACATCCACATTATGGTCAATGCAATCGTCAGCAATGGCACGACCCATCTCCCAGGCAAGTCCCGTATCCCAGGTCTGGGACAGCATCTGGTAGCAGGGATAGGCAACGGAGGGGTAAATGCTGTCATTTTCCCAGCTGTCGGTAATGGCCAGACACCGCAGACCCACAGGGCCGTCGCTGACTTTGACCTTCTCCAGCTTGCCGCCTAAGTCCTCGGTTTCCCACCAGTCTTTTGCCATGACCAGTTTGATTTTTTCAGAATTAGAAATCGTCATAATGATACCTTTCTACCGAAGGTCTTCTTACAACAACTCCACGATTTTGTCATTGATGTTCTTGATGACCTTGGGATCGATCTTATAGTTACGGTCAATGTCCAACACACCGTTGACCTCCTGCTGCACATCTGTATGCTGGGTATAGCAATAACCGCACACATAGGGCAGGGATTTAACAGCGGAAACGATTGCATCCACTCGAGCAATCAGCGTGTCCTTATCCTTTGCCAGTTCACCGTAGCCCCAGCCACCTTCATCATTGCAGATGGCAATGCCGCCAAACTCGCTGATGATCACCGGCTGACCACGATAGCCATAGCCATCGGCAAAGGAAGAATCACGTTTCTCAGAATAGACCGCATTGTTGAGCACCTTGTTCTGATCGGCAAATCTTTCCAGGAAACGCACGGTGTTGGATTCATACTCGTGGAGCGTAATGATGTCGGAAATGGTATGTACCCAGCCATCGTTGACGATCACAGGGCGGTAAGGATCCATCATTTTTGTAGCATGATACACCGCTTCTGTAAAGTGCTGCTGGGGCACACAGGTTTTGACCTTATCTACGCCCCAGGATTCATTAACCGGTGTCCAGGTGATGATGCTGGGATGGTTATAATACTGTCTTACAATATCCAGCCATTGTCCCAGGAAGGCATCTGTGGCACGATCCGAGAACATAAACGCAGAGGGTGCTTCACACCACACCAGCAGACCCTTAACGTCACACCAGTACAGGAAGCGCTCATCCTCCGTTTTTTGGTGGATTCGCAGGCCATTATAACCCATTTCCCGGATCATTTCAACATCTTTTATCAAGGCTTCTTCGTCCGGTGCGGTCAAGTGGGTATCCTTCCAGTAGCCCTGTGCCAGAATCAGCTTTTGATAAATACGCATACCGCTGAGCAAAATATTTTGTCCATCGATGCGGATATCACGCATGGCCGCATAAGAACCAACCTCATCCAGAATCTGACCGTTACGCACCAGGCGCAGCTGCACATCGTAAAGATTGGGCTCTGCAGGTGTCCAGACAGGTCCGTTATAATAATGGCCCTTATCCCCCATCAGCGTCATATCCACGGAGGTGATCACACGCTGTGCGGTTACTGCCGTAAAGTTCCGGCTGACCAAAGCATCCTGATAGGTGACCACCGTTTCAATGAGCAGATCCCCATCCATAGCGGACGCAGGTGCATCCACTTCAAATTCCAGCTTCAGCACAAATGCGTCCATATCCGGGGTCATTTTCACGGCGGAAAGGCTACACTGGGGAACATATTCGCTCCAAACCGGTTTCCAGATGCCGGTGGTCTGCACATACCAGCAGGCATAGTTATGATCCTGCCAGCGCTGTTTGCCACGAGGCTGCTGAGGATCTAAGGAGTCCTCCACCTTCACGGTCAGATCGTTCTGTCCATCATGAACCAGATCCGTAATATCAAAGGAGAAACGGGTATAGCCGCCTGTATGGCTACCGGCAAACTGACCGTTGACCCAAAGCTTGGTCACATAATCCGAGCCTTCAAAATGCAGGATATAGCGGTTGCCCTTCAGCTTAGCGCCGTCCACGCAAATGGTTCTGTGATACCATACATTTTCATGGCAGGTTTCATCGCCAATGCCGCTGGCGGCTGTTTCATAGGCAAAGGGCACGCGAATGGTGCGCTCTGCCTGAAAATCGCAGTACCACTTCTCGCTCTCACCAATATTGCTGTCATCAAAGGAAAAATCCCAGATTCCGTTCAGGTTCTCCCAGTTGTTACGGACAAACTGCGGTCTGGGATAGTCTTTTATATAACACTTCATAATTCTCTTCCTTTGTAGTTTTTACATTCAGGCGAGGCAGAATCTGCCTCGCCTGAACAATGAATGATTAGTATTCGATCTTGCCTTCTGTCACAGCGTCCTTGCCGTTTTCATACAGGCTCTGGATCTTCTCAGCGGACAGGATGCCGCTGTACAGATCCAAGCTCAAAATTCTGCCCTTAAAGGATCTGGAATTGCCACTACGGAAATCGCCACCAATGACAAAATCAGCATTGGTGGATTCCAGCTGAATGGGATTGGCTGTGGTCAATGTTTGCTTCAGCTGGCCATTGACATAGCAGGAAACACGATTACCGCTGATGGTAAATACCAGGTGTACCCACTGGGTATTGGAGCGAATGTCTACATTGTTGAAAATCAAGCTATCAAAGACATTGCTTGCATTACGGTGATACAATCTGGGATTACCGTTTTTGCTGATCTCAATGTTCAAACAGTTGGGGTAGCTGCCGCTGTAATTGCCAATGATCACGCCGCCCTCACTTGTTACACTGGTAGACAGATTGATCCATGCGGAAATGGTATAAGGTGTTTCAGAAAGTGTAACTTTCTGCTCGTCAGTGATGGCGGTAGTAAAGGCCTTGCCCTCGGTCAGCGCATTGTTGGTATAAGCGCCGGTTGCTGCCACAGTACCACCCTGTGCCTTCTGCACCACATCCAGCTGGGTAGTAAACTGATTTTCAGCCTTGAAATACTTTTCCTTAGCGGTGGAGTAGTACTCAACCTGAACGGTCTTGCCATCGGCAGAGAAGTGAAGCAATGCTACCATGCCCATAGAGCCTTCCTGTGCCTCCACATCCTGTGCATCGATCAGCATAGCGGTAACGGTGTTGCCGTTGTCGCCGGTAGAGCGGTTCACAATAATGTTCTCCTGAGGATCATGGCCGGACATAACCAGCACGATGTTTTCGTGCTTGGAAACCAGCTTCTCCCACATATCGTCACCGTCGTTGACACCGCCGTTGGCAGAAGGAGGTACCAGATCTCCATCGTCGATGGTAGTGCCATCACGGAACAGGTAAGCATGGGTGGTGATGATTACATTGTGGTCGGGATGCTGATAGATCACATCGCTTGCCCAGTTCAAAACAGCATCATTTGCGCCCCAATCCAGGGTGATCAGCAAATACTTGATACCGGCAACTTCCAGAGTTCTCCAGGAGTTGGCAATATTGTCTTCGCTGTAGAAGCCCTCAAACTGTGCCTTGTAGGCGGTAGTGCCAATGTAGTTGGTATAATCGTCAACTGTATAATTTTCAGCTTCCTTATCCTTGCCGTACCAGCTCAGATCATGGTTGCCGCGAACAACAGAGTAAGGAATACCGGCAGCCAGCAGCTTTTCGTTCTGCGCCTGTGCCAGAGTCCACTCGGCCTCGTTGTTGTTGTCGGTCACATCGCCCAGGCCAAATACGAACTGAATGTTCTTGCTATCCTGGTTGGCTACGATCCAATCATACAGCTTTGCCATATTGGTTTCGCCATTGACCACATCGTTTTCTGCCACGATCTGGGTATCGGGAATCACAGCAAAGGTATAGGCATAATTGGTAACTGCTTCCTTCTCAGCGAACAGACGCAGCTGCTCAACGGTCACATCCTCGGTAATGGAGAAGGGAATCTGTACGTTGACACCGGCATCGTCATAGTGACGCAGGTATACGGTCACGGTGGTGTCTGCAGTGATGTCATAGGAGAAATCATAGCCCTTTACCATCACATCGTTCAGGTACAGGTAGAACTCTGTGCCATAGCGAACCACGCGGAAGTTCAGACCACCGGGGTTGCCGCTCTTCATTTCCTCAGCGGTAACCACATAAGCATCAATGAGTGCCTGCTCGGTGATGAAATAGGGGGTCTTCCAATCCAAAAGCGTACCGCCTCTGGTCTGGATTCTGTAAGAACCGCCGTTGTTTACAACGCCAAAGGTAACGGTCTCACCGTTATCAAAGACGAACTCCAGGTCAGTTCTGGCAGCAGTTTTGGCTTCATCTGCGTAATCTCTTGCCACCAAAGACACACCCACATTGGTATATGCGCCCTTGAACTGCAGAGGCTTAGCGGTAGCACCGCCGCCGTTAGGCAGGGAAACTACGCCCTGGCACTGCTGTGCCACATTCCAAAGGGAAGTATCAAAGGTATTCTCGAAAACAGGCGTACCGAAAGCAAATGCTACATCGTAAGCCTTTGCACCTGCGGTGAAAGTATAAGTGCCAACACCGGAAGTATTCACGCTCATGTTGCCGGTCTGGTCGTTACCGTTCACCAGCATCTGGGAACATACCATACCCTCAACGGAAGGAGTAGCGGTCAGAACCACCTTCTCGCCCACAAAGTGGGTATCGCTGAGCTTGGATTTTCTGGTGCCATCGACATAGTAATTCACATTGCCTGCATGGGCTGTGCCGTTTTCACCGGCAGTCACAGAAACTTCCACAGGTGTTACATCGGTCTTGATGCTGAAGGGAATCTGCACACCGGCTTCTCTCAGATCGTCATAGTGACGCAGGTAGATGTACATCTTGGTGTCTGCAGTAATACCGGTTGTGGTGGTAGTGCTGCCGTTTTTACCAGCTGTCAGATCACAGACAGCAACCTGCTTGTTCTCGATGAACAGGTACATGGTAGTGCCATAACGAATCACACGCAGATCCAGGCCATCCTCATTGCCGGCTGCGATCTCATCGGCATCAATGACCAGCTGAGCCTTTTCTGCAGCATTCAGATCATAGGGAGTCTTCCAATCCAGGAGCGTACCGCCTCTGTTCTGGATTCTGTTGCCTTCGGCAATACCGAAGGTAACGGTCTGGTCGCCCTTGGCGGTGTCGATCTTACCGTCACCGTCCACGTCGAATTCAAAGCCGAACTCGGTTCTGGACTTGGTGGATACATCGGCATAATCCTTGGCGTTCAAGGTCAGGTCCACATTCTGATAAGTACCTGCAAACTGCAGAGGCTTATTGGTAGCGCCACCGCCGCCAATGACAGTTACATAGCCGTCATACTGACCGGACAGATCCCACAGAGCAGCATCATAATTGTTTTCGAAGATCACGATCTCTTCAAACACTGCATCCACAGCATAGCTATCCTTTGTAGCAGTGAAGGAATAGGTAGTGCCGCCAACATTCTTGCCATCTACGCTGAAGGACACAAACTTGTTGCCCTTGGCGGGTCTTGCGGTCAGAGTGACCTTTTCGCCCAGGAAGTGCTGCTGGCTGTACTTGGATACACGGGCATTGTTTACATAGTAGTTGATGGAATTACCGGTCACCTCGCCACGCTCAGCGGTTACACCGGTGATTTCCACAGGCTTTACATTGGTGCTGATGCTGAAGGGAATCTGGACACCATCGGCTCTCACATCGTCATAGTGACGCAGGTAGATATACATCTTGGTGTCTGCGGTAATGCCGCTTTCGGTGTCGCCATTGGCATTGGCGCACTTGGTCAGATCGCAAACAGCAACCTGCTTATTTTCAATGAACAGGTAGATGTTGGTGCCGTAACGGATCACACGAAGATCCAGGCCATCCTCATTGCCTGCTGCGATCTCTTCGGCATCAATGACCAACTGAGCCTTTTCTGCAGCATTCAGGTCATAAGGTGCCTTCCAGCTCAGAAGTGTACCGGCTCTGCCCTGGATTCTGTCGCCTTCGGCAATACCGAAGGTCACGGTTTGGTCGCCCTTGGAGGTGTCGATCTTGCCGTCGCCGTCCACGTCGAATTCAAAGCCGAACTCGGTTCTGGACTTGGTGGATGCATCGGCATAATCCTTTGCATTCAGAGTCAGATCAACATCCTGATAAGAACCTACAAACTGCAGAGGCTTATTGGTAGCGCCACCGCCGCCAATGACAGTTACATAGCCGTCAAACTGACCGGACAGATCCCACAGAGTGCTGTCATAATTGGATTCAAAAATCACATACTCTTCGAAGGTTGCGCTGGCATCATACTCTGCCTTGGTTGCAGCAAAGGAATAAGAAATTGTGCCGTCGTCGTTAAACACAGCCTGCTCGGTAACATCCTTGCCATCCACAGAAATACCGGTTGCCTTGTAGCCCTTAGCAGGTACTGCGGTCACGGTCACCACTTCGTTCATAAAGTGGGTTTCGCTGTAGGTGGAGAGTCTCTGGTTGTTTACATAGTAGTTGATGGGGCCACCGGCAACGGTGCCGCCCTCGATTGTGCCGCTGATCACTTCCACAGGCACTACATCGGTGGAAATGCTGTAGGGAATCTGCACGCCAGCCTCTCTTGCATCATCATAGTGACGCAGGTAGACAAACATCTTGGTGTCTGCAGTGATACCGCTCTCGGTATCGCCCTTAGCATTGGCGCACTTGGTCAGATCGCAAATAGCAACCTGCTTGTTCTCGATGAACAGGTACACAGTAGTACCGTAACGAATGATCCGCAGATCCAGACCATCCTCATTGCCGGCAGCGATCTCTGCCTCGTCGATCATAAACTGATCGGCCTCTTCCTGGGTCAGATCATAGGGGGACTTCCAGTTCAGGATCGTGCCGCCTCTGGTTTGAATACGGGGAACACCAGCCTCGTTGACCAGACCAAAGGTAACGGTCTGACCGTTGTCAAACACGAACTCCACATCGGTTCTGGATGCTGTGGAGGCATCGGCATAGTCTCTGGCATTGATGGTCAGGTCGATATTGCCATACTCGCCTGCAAACTGCAGAGGCTGTGCGGTAGTACCACCGCCGCCGATCACAGTTACACAACCGTCGGCAACATTCCACTTGTCAGTATCGTAGCAGCCTTCAAAATCGCCCACCTCAAACAGGCCGGAAACATCCCACTTGGAAATGGTGGACTCATAGCGCTGATACATGGCACGAACAGCTTCCTTCTTGTCCATAGAGTAAGGACCAAAGGACTTTGCCACACCCTCTACTACCTGGCACAGGCTGTAGCTGCTTTCAGCGCTTTCCAGCACCTGGCCGTTTTGGAAGGTAATGATAGCCTTGGCGTTAACGGCGGTCTCGCCGTAGTTTGCCACATCAAAATTCTTAATGCGCAGGGTCAGAACACTCTTAAAGGTCTCTGTGATTCTGGTAATGGCAGTATAGCCCTCCAGACCCAGTTCGTAACCAATGCTCTGCACCTGTGCCTGTACCTTGCTATCGCCGTAGAACTCTGCCTTGTAGCCGAAACCGGTAACAGCAGGTGCAAGAGAAATGTTTGTGATGCCCACGTAGAAGCGGTGGAAGGACAGACCGTTGCCTTCCTCCACAGCCAGGTAACGCTTGGCATCCGCATTTTTATAATCTGCAGCATAGTCGCCGGTGATCTGGGCGATCTTGCCACAGTTGTCTGCGTTATCATACTTGTCGGTGGTGCTGTCCATACCATACAGAGTACCGTTGGTAATGGTCAGACCAGCCAGGGTCTTGCCGTTCAGATCCAGGTACAGATCACCGGATGCTGTGACGGACTCAGAAGAATCTGCCAGCAAGGTAACCACTGCGCCGTTTGCAGCATCTACAGCTGCCTGGACGGTGGTATAGGTCTGCCCGTTGACGCTGGCAACATCACCTTCTGCGGCAAAAGCCATGGGCATTACCGCCAGAACCATCGCAAGCACCAGGGTCCATACGATCAGTCGTTTTTTCATTGATATTCCTCCTAAATCACATTGGGTGAATTACTGAGTGGATGCGCCATCCCTCCCCTGTTTTGGGGATGAGATGGTCATCATCGCTTTTTTGCAAACTTCCGTCTGCAAAAATGGGGATTATCTTCTCCATTGCTCCAAAGCGCCAACTTCCAAGCCGTACCAAGGTCGTTGATTCTTTGGCAATGGTTTCAGATTCTCTGCGCTTTCCGGTTATTCCTCAAAGGTCGCATGAATTTCATACTGCTTCTTGGAGACCGTAAAGCTGTAAGTGCCGTCATTGTTCATGGTAACTTCTATGCCGTTGACCGCAAGCCCGGCAATTGCCGCATTCACAGCAGGACGAGCTGTCAGCACGATCTTCTCGCCCATAAAATGGGTATCGCTGTACTTGGAAGTTCTGCCGTTGTTCACATAGTAGTTAACGACATTGGTTGTTACCGTTCCCTGACCGTCCGTCGTCATCGAAACGGTCACCGGTGTTACTTCTGTGCTGATGCTAAAGGGAATCTGAACACCGTCAGCTCTCTTATCGTCATAATGCCGCAGGTAGACGAACATCTTGGTGCTTGCCTTGACGCCGCTGGCCTTATCGCCGGAAGAATTGGCGCATTTGGTCAGATCGCAAATGGCAACCTGCTTGTTCTCGATGAACAGATACATGGTTGTGCCGTAACGGATGATCCGCAAGTCCAAACCGTCTTCATTGCCTGCCGCGATCTCCTTGGCATCCACGATGTACTGATTGATCTCTGCCTGGGTCAATTCGTAGGGGCGCTTCCAGTTCAGAAGCGTACCGGCTCTGGTTTGGATGCAGTAATAACCATCGGTATAGACCACACCGAAGGTAACGGTCTGGTCGCCCTTGGCGGTGTCGATCTTACCGTCACCATCCACGTCAAACTCAAAGCCTACATCGGTTCTGGATGCGGTGGAGGAGTCGGCATAGTCTCTGGCGTTGACGGTCAGGTCTATGTTCTGATAAGTACCTGCAAACTGCAGGGGCTGAGCGGTTGCGCCACCGCCGCCAATGACGGTTACATAGCCGTCATGCTGACCGGAAACATCCCACAGGGCAGCATCATAATTGCTTGCAAATACCGAAGCCTGGGTCTTGAAGTTCGCCTGAACCTCATACTTAGGCTTGGTGGCAGTAAAGCTATAGCTGCTGCCGGACAATGTGACCTCTGCACCGTTTACCACCAGGCTCGTAAGCTTGCTGTCAGCAGAAGGCTTTGCGGTCAAAATGATTGTCTCGCCCATGAAGTGGACATCGCTGTACTTAGCGGTTCTGCCGTTGTTCACATAGTAGTTGACGGGGTTGGTAGTGACCGTGCCCTTGTCACCGGCAACAATGGAAACCTCTACAGGCTCCACTTCCGTGGAAATGCTAAAGGGAATGTCTACACCGGCAGTTCTCTTATCATCGTAATGCCGCAGGTAGACGAACATCTTGGTGTTTGCCTTGACGCCGCTGGCCTTATCGCCGGAAGAATTGGCGCATTTGGTCAGATCGCAAATGGCAACCTGCTTGTTCTCAATGAACAGATACATGGTTGTGCCGTAACGGATGATCCGGAAGTCCAAACCATCTTCGTTGCCTGCCGCGATCTCCTTGGCATCCACGATGAATTGATTGATCTCTGCCTGGGTCAATTCGTAGGGGCGCTTCCAGTTCAGAAGCGTGCCGGCTCTGGTCTGGATGCAGTAATAGCCATCGGTATAGACCACACCGAAGGTAACGGTCTGATCACCCTTGGCGGTGTCGATCTTACCGTCGCCGTCCACATCAAACTCAAAGCCAAACTCGGTTCTGGATGCTGTAGAGGAGTCGGCATAATCTCTGGCATTGAGGGTCAGGTCCACATTCTGATAAGTACCTGCAAACTGCAAAGGCTTATCGGTTGCGCCACCGCCGCCAATGACGGTTACATAGCCGTCATGCTGACCGGAAATATCCCACAGAGCGGCATCGTAGTTACTCTCAAAGATGGCACTTGCGAAAATGCCTTCCACCGTATAGCTAGACTTGGTGGCAACGAAGCTGTAAGTACCATCGGCCTTCAGCGGCACTTCTACACCGTCCACCTTTAAACCGATCAGAGTCTTGCTCGGGGTTTTGCTGGTCAGTACGATCTGACCGCCCACAAAGCCTCGCTTGTTCTGCATACCCATAGCACCGTCGGTACTATTGTCGGTAATGGTCACTTCCGCAAATCCACGGGAAACCGTAAAGGGAATGTCCACCCGGTCGGTTACGGCATCATAATGGCGCAGGCTCACTGTCGCCTTCATATCTGCGGTCACTCCGCTGCCGTTCTGAGTCAAGTCGAACACAGCCACGATCTTACCCTCTACGATCACATGCACATCTGTTCCGGTACGCACCAAACGCAGCTGTACACCATCGGTCAGGTAGGCATTGGTTTCGTCCTTCGTCAGGGTATACAGGGTATTTTTTCTGTTTGCGGGAATGTGGTTTGTGCTGTTGCCCAGAGTCTCCACGATACAAGAAGAGGTATCAGACCACTTCAAAATACCGAAGGACACATTCTTGCCGTTCTCAAACTCTAACAGCACATCGGTACGACCACCGTTTGCAGCACCGGATGCCTTGTTTTCCTTGGCAGTGATGGTCAGATCCATATCGGTAAAGCTTTCATAGAACGCAACCGCATTGGTACCGCCACCGGGCAAGGATGCATTACCCTTGATTGCTTCCACACCGTTGACCGTCTGAGTGCCCAGATTTTCCTGAGAAAGATCCCAGGCATTGTTGGGCTTAAAGACAGGCTTGGGCAGCTTCTGAATCTCGGATTCATTTACCTGATCGATAACCGTAAAGGGAATGACCACCCGATCAGCAACCGCATCATAATGGCGCAGGCTCACCGTTGCCTTCATATCAGCGGTAACACCACTGTTATTTTGCGTCAGATCGAATACCGCAACCACTCTGCCTGCCACGATCACATACACATCTGTTCCGCTACGCACCAAACGCAGCTGCACACCGTCGGCCAAATAGGCATCGGTCTCGCTGTTGGTCAGCGTATACAGGGTATTCTTTCTGTTTTCGGGAATGTAGTTTGTGCTGTTGCCCAAAGTCTCCACGATACAAGAAGAGGTATCAGACCACTTCAAAATACCGAAGGATACATTCTTGCCGTTCTCAAACTCAAACAGCACATCGGTACGACCACCGTTCTCCGCATTCGCCGCCTTGTTTTCCTTGGCGGTGATGGTCAGATCCAGGTCAGTAAACTGTTCGTAGAAGGCTGCTACATTGGTACCGCCGCCGGGCAATGCAATCATTCCTTCATACTGACCGGACAGATCCCATTTATGATTGGGCTTGAATACCGGCTTTTTCTGCTCTACCACCGCAGGCTTCACCACCTGATCGGTGACTTTAAAAGGAATGTTGATCTGATTGGCAACTGCATCATAATGTCTTAAGAACATATTTGCCTTGGTATTTGCGGTAACTCCGCTACCGTTCTGCGTCAGATCAAACACAGCAACCTGCTCATGATCCAGATACAGATATACCATGGTCCCATAGCGAACCACCCGGAAATCAATACCTGTGATATTATACTTTTGTGTCTGTTCGTAGGTGAGCTCATACAGCTCGTTGATCCGGCTCTCAGGGAGATACTTCTCCGCCCAGCCCAGAGTCTCGATGACACAACGACCATTGGAACGCTGAATGATACCGAAGGAAACATTCTTATCCATGGTGCCATCGTTATTCAGATCAAACTCGAACAGGACATCCGTACGTCCGGGCTTCGTGCCTGTGGCATCGTTTTCTCTGGCCTTTAGGGTCAGATCAATATTTTGATATTGCTTAAAGAATTGTAAGCTGGTATCCGTTCCGCCACCGGGCAAGGAAACTACGCCCTCATACTGACGGGAAAGATCCCATTTGTCATTTGCCTTGAAGATCCGGTCAATTTTCACATCGCCAACCTGATTGGAAATGTCAAAATTCAAGGTTACATCGCCCTCGGCATCGTAATGTCTTACAGATACCACCACGGGTGTCTTAGCTGTGACACCGCTGCCGTTCTGTGTCAGATCCCAAATGGCAATTTCTTCACCATCCAGGAACAAATAGGCCTCTGTTCCCTTTCGGATCACCTGCAGCTCCACACCCTTACCGCCAAGATACTTGGCAGCTTCCGTGGTGCTTAATTTGTACAGACCCTTGATTCTGGTAGCGGGGATATAATTATCCGCATTGCCCAGAGTCTGCACCCAACAGACCTTATTGGCACGGTCTGTACACACAATACCAAAGGATACGCTCTTATCTGCTTTTCCGTCACCATTGGTGTCAAATTCCAGCAAGATGTCAGTACGTCCGGGCTTTTGACCGGTGGTATCATGCTCTTTGATATTCTTCAGAGTCAGCGCCACATCTGTGTACTTGCCGTAGAAGGGGATTGCCGCACTACCGCCCTCGGGCAGGCGCAGCACGCCGTCCATTTGTCCGCTAATATCCCACTTGGTATTGGTAGTGAAATAGAAGCTGCGCAGATTCCGATCCAGCGTCCCGGAAATATTGTATTTCAATTCCTCGATCTGCTGATTGGCGACCCAGCCTTCAAAGCCCAGCTGGGCGGTCAGGTTCGCATATTCAGAATCCAGCACCTCAATGGCAACGGGTTTTCCATCCAGGCACACCCAAGCATAGTTGCCGTCTCTTAACACAGACAGTTGGATGCCTTCCTGGCTGCAGTACTTGGCAATCTGCTCGTCTGTCAGCGTGTGGACGGTTTTCCAGGTAAACAACGTGCCATCGCTGTGGGTAGCATACTGCACCTTGTATACACCATCTTCCAGCATCAGGTCCACACGCCAGTATTTACCGTTGCTGAATTTGATTTGGATACCGGCTCGCTGCTGCTTGTAATTATTTCCCTTACCTGCTTCGGCAAGCTGTGTATCATACTTAAACTGTCCGTCGATCCGGAACTTGTTGTAGGAATCTACGGTCAGAATTTTACCGGAACCGCCAAAACGGTTCAAAACACCATCATTCTGGTCATCCAGAATCCAATTATAACCTACCTCGGTCTGGAACACCTGGTATTCCAATACCAGCTCTGTGTTCACATTCCGGTTCAGGTAAATGCCTCGGTTGATGGGCGCATAGCCCTTCTTTTCCGCAGTAATGATGTAATAGCCCTGCTCCAGGTCGCTTAACAGGAAGCTGCCGTCACTTTCCATGGCAAGGGGCTTTTCGCCGCCGGGTCCTTTATAACTGACAGACACACCCTCCAGGGTATCGCCTCCCAGCTTGTGCACCTGCACGCTGCCGCTAAGATTCTTTTTTCCTTCCGTCACAGCCTCTGCCGTTGCACTAACCGTCAGACCACCCTCCTGTCCACGCAGCTGCAGGGTGATAGAGCCGTCTTTGTTATAGGCTACCCGATGAATATACTCCTGTCCATTGACCAGAATGGAAGAAATGGCATAGCCTGCATCCGGCGCAATGTCTACCGTGGTGAGCATACCGGTAACCACGCTGTCATTGCCGGTAATGGTATAATTCGCGCCGGTCTTGAGCGTAACAGGAACAGTTCCCAATGCGCCCTTTGCACCCAGGCGGAAATACTGGGGAACATCGTTCCAGCCGTCACCGCCAAGCTGTGTGGCGAAGGAGTACCAGTATCGGTCTGTACCGGACTCAGTACCTTCATAGTTATAGGATGTGATATGCACCGGGTTCACATAGAAGAAATCCTGATCACCCGCAATGTTCATGCCCAACTTATCCAGGTATACCCAGGGCATGAACAGCTCCAGGCTATAGCCGGTACATTCCTCAGAATTGACCGGACCGCCTTTGGTGGTTGCGCCCAACATGGCCATCATATCATCGGTGCTTGCCACATTGACCCAGTTATCCTTGGCAGTTCTCTGCCGGATACTCAGGTCACCGTTGGGGAGCATATCAATTTCCAAAAGCTGGTTGCTGCTCATACTGGCCACACTACTGGAAGCCAAGTACATTTCGATACAGCTATTGAGATAGGTGGGGCGGTTGGGGTTGAAATAAATTCTGGAGCTTTCGGTAATGTCGAAAACAATGTACAAGCCATTGTCACCGAAATAGCTGGTAGCAGCTACCTCTACGCCTGCACCGCCCTCAGTATTCTTTAATTTCAGCCAGTTACTATTCTGATACTGTGCTTCATCCAAAATGCCATCGATCACAAAGCCGGCATCCGGCTCTGCCTTGATCTTCTCCGCATTTGAAAAACCGTACTTGCCATCAGCCTTGATCAGCTGTGTACCCTGGAAGGCAAACAGCCATACGGCCAACGCACCTGCGCCAAGGATCAGCACTGCAGCCAGAATGATCGCAATACGCTTTATTTTTTTACTTTTTTCCATCTGCAGCACCTCCTTACTTTCCGATAATTCTAACCTCGGAAATGCCTACAGAGGTCTGTCCTTTAGGAATTTCCACAGTGATCTTAATGGACTTTACACGTAATTGCGCGAACTCCGCATAGGCTGCTGCACCGGGGGTCACATAGTACACAGAGCCATCGTAGTCATTGGTTTGCAGGAATTGTGCGCCAAAGGGAACATCCTCAATGACACGCGTCACTTCCTCACCGTTTTCTACACAGGTAAATTCCATCTTAGCAATGCCGGTAAATACGGTATTCTCCAGCTTGGAGTTGTATACCATAACCGCACGAACCATTCTGGCTTCTTCAAAATCGAAGGTAAACGTTGTTGTTTCGGTGATGGTAGTTTCCCGGATATACTCCATGAATGTAGCATCACCGTATTTGTAAATAGACAAAAGATCGTCATTGAGGCAAGCAGCATCCGCACTGCCGGACACCTTCGCCTCCGGTGCAATATTGCGGTATTCGCTGTAGGCCTCCAGTCTGGGCTGCACCGAACAGGTAGGACCGTTTGCATACATGACCTCCAGGTCATTGCCGTCCTGATCCTTGACGGTGATCCATTTGATCTCATCAATGGCATGATTACGGGCAGTACCTGCGGTAATGAAGTTATCATGACGATGATAGATCACATACATCTTCTCGCCCAGAGTAATAAAGCTGTGGTGACCTGTACCGGAGATATCCTGGCTGCCTGCCACACCACCGGACAAGAGCAAACCGCCCTCTGCTTCCGTCAGCTTGCGATAGGGGCCTAAAACATTGTCGGCTACCGCCTGTCCCAGCTGATAGGAGCTGTCCCAATAGTCGTTGACCGAGAAGGTCAGATAGTATTTTCCGTTATGCTTTACAAGGAACGGACCCTCATTGGTATGATTGGATTCATTCTCATAACTTACCAGGGGTACACCTGCACCTTCCTGGGCAGCCTTCCAATCCTCCACAGTATAATAATGGGTATAGGTCAGCACCTGGGCAGTAGACCAATCGGGCTTCAACCAGTTCTCCATTTTCACACCGCAAAGACGGTCCTGATCCAGGTTATCCACCCACAGCAGGTACTTGGTGCCATCCTCATCCACATAAGGATGGGGGTCAATGGCCGTGGTATAGCCGCCGTAGCCAACACCTGCGTCTTCTCTGCCGTTTGCCACAGAGAAAGGAATGTAATAGGACGGATCCAGCATCAGATACTTGGCAAAATAATGGGGGAACTGCGCTTCAGAGTAGCTGTGTACATTCTCTGCGCCGCAGCTTGCCGGGTCCTTAAAATCCACCAGTTCAAAATTCTGATAGGGAGATTTGGATCTTGCCACCATCAGCTGTCTGGTGGGCGTACCGGACTCCACACCGTTTCCGGGCACCACAGTGGTATCCTCTACGGGTGTGGCACTGAAGAACATATAATACAATTCCTCATCTGCATCGTAGACCACTTCCGGCGCCCAAATATCCTGCCATGTGGATTTCACATCATCAGGAATCGTGCCGTCTTCATTATAGAAATAAATATCCAATGCGTTGCCCACCGGCTCCCAATCCATCAGGTTCTGGGAGCGGTAGCAGAACAGAGAACCTTCTGTGCCGTACATATAGTAGTAACCGTCAACAGAAGTATTGTCCAACACAAAAGGGTCTGCCAGACCGGTCTGCTTATCGTTGCGATAAAACAGCTCCTTGTTGTAGTCGGGTTGGGTTTGACCTTCCCGGAGCTGTCCCTGGTAGCTTGCAATTTCATATTGGGCTTCCCGGCAGCCGCCGAACAAGGTCATGATCAACGCGCTCAAAAGCATTACGGGTATTATTTTTTTCATATTCACAACACCCCTTATGAGTTATTCCTTCACACCGCCGGCGGACACGCCTTCGATGAAGTATTTTTGTAGCAATACATAGATGAGAATCAAGGGCAGCATGCCCAAAACAGCCGCAGCAGAATAGATATTCTCGCTGCCTGCATTGGGGAACATACTACGGATCTCACTTAAGTACAGCTGCAAGGTGATAAATCTCGGCTGATTCTGCAAATACAGCATGGGGCCTAAATAGCTGTTGTAGCCTGCTACAAAGCCGAAAATGAATTGTGCGATAAATGCAGGTTTTGCCAAGGGGAACATGATCTTAAAGAAGCATTGGAAGAAACCTGCGCCATCCAATGTGGCAGCTTCGATCAAGGAATTGGGAATGCCGTCGAAGAACAACCGCAAGAAGAACATCGTACCGATAGAGCCAAACAGACCCGGGATCAGCAAAGGCAGATAGCCTGCCTCTCCTGTCCAGCCAATGGCAGAAAAGAACACAAAGGAGATCACGCCAAATGCACCCAAGGGAATGGAGCGCAAAATGACGGAGAACTTAAACAGGGGTTCTTTAAAGGGGAAGTTCATCTTGGAGAATGCGTAAGCAGAGAATCCTGCCACGATCATACCCACCACAAGAGGGATCAAAGTCAGCCACATGGTGTTGATGAAGCCCATCAGCAAACCGGGCATACCCACAAGATCTATATAGCTATCATACTGGAAAATAGTCTTGTAGGCATCTATGCTCATATTGTTTGACCACCAAATAAAGCCTTTACTGGTAGCCAGTTCCTCGCTGGGAATGAAAGAGGTCAGCAAAATGGTAACAATGGGGAAAAACAGCAGGATCGTATAAACCACCAGCACAGCGATAATCAGCGCTCTGCCCAGAGAAAATTTCTTTTTCATAGATCCTCCCCCTTTACTCTGCGCTCTTATCACGCATCCGGAACAGGAACACAGATGCGATACCGGTTACCAAGAAGATCAGCCAACTGATCACGCAGGCGCAGGATACCATGTAACTGACACCGTTTGCGTCGGTGGTAGTAGCGTTCTGAATTAAGAAGTACACCAACCGGATCAGCGTCAGACCCATGGATTCGTTACCACCCGGCACGCCCCAGGCATTGGGTATAATGAGTGCCGCCAGGTCATAGGTTAACAGACCTGCCACCACACCGGCCTGCAACAGGAAGAAGGTGGTGGGTGCAATGCCGGGTAGCGTCACGTTCTTAAACTTATGCCATGCGTTAGCACCGTCCAGGGCAGCAGCCTCATAGAGGCTATTGTTGATATTGGAAAATGCTGCCTTATACATGACGATACCGTAACCGGGTGCTTGCCAGATAATGGCAACGATGATACACCAGGTGATGTAATCCGGATTTTCCAGCCACTTAATGTTTGTGCCCAGGATACTATTGAGAATACCGCCGTCCCAATCCAGAATCCAGCGCCACATCAGCGCAACGGCAACTGTGGAGCAGATATAGGGAATAAAGAACAGGGTCTGGAACACTCTGCCACCCTTGGGCTTCTCACGGAGCAAGGTAGCAATGAACATGGCAATGACCAAAGTCACCAGCTGGGTGGAAGCGATCCAAAGGGTGATGACCACGGCCTTATAGAAATACTTGGCCAGGTCGAAATAGAACAGTTCGTATGCGTGGTTGGGAATAAACACGGACTTAAAGCCTTCGAAATTATTCCACTCAATTTTGGTCAGATCATAAAGATCCACATTGCAGAACATTCCGATAAAGGAAATGATCAGCGGAAAGCCATTGAAAATCAAGAAACCAACCAGGGGGACACAGGCAACGAGCATGGCGAAAATTTGTTCTTTGCGCCATTTATGCTTCTTGGGTCGCAAGGTTTCCGGTGTTGTTTTCTGTAAAGACATGAATTATCTCCCCATAATACGCAGGCGCATACCCTTCAGACCGGTATTGGCCGCATCCTGTTTCTTTTCAATAAACTGAGCAAGGGTCATCTTGCCCTCACGGACATCCTTGTTAAAGGCCATAGACCACTCGGTGATCCAGGTCAAAGAGGTAAAGTAAGTATAGTCACCGATATCGGCTTCCTGTGCCATGTAAGCACCTGCCCACATACCGGACAGCAGGCGGTCTGTAGAATCTGCATACTCGCCCAGGCCGTAAGCGGTCTGGTTGGGAACCAGCTTGTTGCCCTTAGCCAGGATTGCCTGACCCTCAGGACCTGCTGCCCAGGTGACAAACTTGAAGGCTGCATCATAATTCTTGCCCTTGGTGTTGGCAGGCAGGAAGAAGCCTGCAGCTTCGCTGGCGGTAGCGGCTTCGCCTACGATGGCGGTGCCGTTTTCCATGTGCAGCTCACCGGTGTAAACTTCACCGTTGTAGGTCTCGCCGATGACCTTCAGGTACTCAGTGCCGTCCTTTTCATAGGTGCTTCCACCCACATACTCACGGTACTGTGCAGGAACAGCCATACCCAGCTTGTCGCCCAGAATGCCCTGGAAGGACTGTGCCTGGGAGAAATACTCAATCAGGAAGGGGCAGTCAGTACCGGAAGTGAAACGAGCGGTACGGTTTTGGGTAGTGGAAGGTGCAACACCGTAGCCATAGATACCTTCCTCTGCCTGCTTGGTAGTGGGAACACCCAGACGGGTGAACTCCAGAATGGCATCATACTGAGAAGGCATCTTATAAACCTTACCCTCCAGCTTGCTCAGCTCGGCAGCATTGTTGTTCAGGAAAGTCTTTGCCTCGTAGGTCAGCACATCGCCCTTGGTATAATTGACACCATTGACGGTGATGTCCTCCAGAGCCAGGTAGCCGGACTGCTTGTCCATGAGGGTCAGCTTATAGTTGCCGGATGCCTCATCCCAGCCTACGCAGTCGCCGCCTACAGAGAAGCCCATAAAGAACCACCACTCGCTCATGAAGCCGTACTCATAGCCGTACTGCTTCTGGAAAGCACGGGACAGGCAACGCTGCTCTTCCCAGCTCATGCCGATGCACTCATTGAATACCTTGTATACAAACTCACCGGCTTCGTTCTTGCTGCTCACTGCATCTGCATAGGGAGCTTCCTTATACTCTGCATAGCCGTGGGGCTGCAGGGTTGCGCTGTTGGCAGAATTGTAGGCTGCCAATTCGCTCTCGGGAACGGAGATCACATTGATACCGCAATCGTTCAGAATGCCCTTGTTGTAGTACAGCACCTGGGGATCGTTGCCTGCAGGAATTGCCAGCAGAGATGCGCCCTCACCTGCCAGGAACTTGCCACCCTCAGCGGGCTTGGTGTTCATACGGAAGCGGTTGACCAGGGAATCGGGAATCTGATCCCACTGCATAGCGGTCTTGGCTTCGTCGGTCAAATACTTGTCCAGCTCCACGAAATAGTTGCCGCCCTGCATAGCCAGGGTCTTGTACTCATCGTCATTGATCTGCAGTAC
>JAFYVL010000040.1 GCA_017549125.1 Oscillospiraceae bacterium
GCCGCAACCCTGACCCTGACAGGTGCCAATAAGTTTACGGTACAGGATACCGTGGAATCCCTGCAGGATAACCCCTATGCCAATTGGATTGCGGACTACTATGTGACCATGGATGCGGAGGCTCAGGAGGGTTTGTTCCTGGCAGGTAACTATGGCAGCTATGGCTGGATTGCCATCCCTGTAGAAGCCGGTAAGACCTATGCCAACATCCCTGTGGTTCAGACCTTGCTGGGCAAGAGCTTAACCTATACGGAAATGGTCAACGATGTGGTAAGCTTCAGCTGCGGTGTGGCAGATACTGCCGCTACCAACACCGGTGCAACGGTCACTGTTGAACTGCGTCTGACCAATCCCAACAACGCAGAGGAATACATTATTGTCAATGTAACATCCCTCGCAATCGCATAGACCAAAAACCGGCACCTCAGATCCGAGGTGCCGGTTTGGCAGTTTATGGTATTATTTGCGTGGAAGAATATCATTCTGAATGGCATGTACCAGACTGTCGATTTCTTCCTTCGTGGTATTTCTGCACAGGGAGACCCGGAATGAGCCGTCAATGACCTCCGGTTTAAGTCCCATGGCAGTCATCACATGACTGCGGTGACCTTTTGCACAGGCTGAACCGGCAGATACACAGATCCCTGCATCCTGCAGAATATTAATGGAATTCTGCGTGGGAACACCGGGAATGGCAATGGAGAGAATGTGAGGCGCTTGGTGTGCTCCATTGATCACTACGCCATGCAAACCGGATAGCTTTTCAATCAGGTCGTTCAGCAGCGCCTCTTCTGCGGCAATGTCCTGGCGGAAGGTTGTGCTTACTGCCTCGCAAGCGGCTGCAAAACCAAAAATGGCCGGGGTGGCCTCTGTACCGCTACGATAGTTACCTTCCTGTCCACCACCAATCAACAGAGCGGGGAAGGATTTTAGCTTAGGACTGATATACAGTGCGCCAACACCCTTGGGACCATGAATCTTATGAGATGAAACTGAAATCAGATCTGCACCTAAGGTCTTTGCCTGGAAGGGTACTTTTAAAAATCCTTGCACCGCATCTGTATGGAAGATTGCGTTAGGGGAGAGACGGTGTGTCAGTTTTGCCATTTTTTCGATGGGCATTATAGCACCGGTCTCGTTGTTGACCATCATGACAGAAGCCAAAATGGTGTCTGTTCTCAATGCTTCTTTCAAAGATTCTGCACTGACTCGACCTAATGTATCTGGCATCAGATATGTGACCTCATAACCTTGAGATTCCAATTCCTTGAAACAGTTTAGAACTGCAGGATGCTCGATGGCGGTGGTGATTAAATGCTTGCCACGCTTGCCTAGCCGCTTAACGGTGCTGAAAATTGCCCAGTTGTCGGCTTCAGTGCCGCCGGATGTGAAGAAAATTCTGTCGGGCTCAGCGCCCATGGCTAAAGCGACTTTACTCCGTGCGCTCCGCATCTTGTATGCAGTATTGATGCCGAAATTATATAATGCGCTGGGATTGCCCCAATTCTCGGTCAATGCCTGGGTCATTGCAGCTACTGCTTCTTCGCAGGGCTTGGTGGTGGCAGAGTTGTCCAAATAGATCATATCGATTGTTCCTTATTTTCCTACGCAGAATCGTTCAAAGATTCTTGCTGTAATGTCTTCTCTTACTATTGCACCGGTCACTTCGCCCATAGCTTTCATGGCTTCTTCCACATCAGTCAATACTGCATCGGGTGTTTGACCTAGCTTCATGCTTTGCATAGCCTGGAGTATGGCTTCGTATGCTCTTCTCACAGCATCAAATTGCCGCGCATTGGTCAGTAGACTACCATCACAGGGAAGCTCGCCTGCGAACATAGTGTCCACCGCATAGGCTAGCTGGTCTAAACCTTCTCCGGTCTTTGCGCAAATGTGAATCACGGTCATAAACGGCAGGTCAGAAGGGATTACCACTTTGCTGATGTCAGATTTGTTGATCAGTGCAATTGCGTGTTCTTTGTCCAGGCATGCATTGATTACCTGCCAATCGTCCTCATCTAAGGGGTTGGAACCATCACAGACAAATATTGCCAGGTCTGCATTTTCCACAGCTGCCCTAGATCGTTCCACGCCCATTGCTTCAATTTGATCCTCTGTCTGTCGAATACCGGCGGTATCCATCAAACGTAAGCGGGTGTTACCCAACATAACTGTTTCTTCCACGGTATCGCGGGTCGTACCTGCGATTTCTGTTACAATCACACGGTCATAGCCGGCCAGGGCATTCAACAAACTGGATTTGCCTACATTGGGCTTGCCTACGATTGCGGCGCCTACACCTTGGCGCAGAATGCGGCCTTGTCCGTAGGTTTGCAGTAGAGTATATAATGCTTTTGCATCATTACGCATGAGATTATAATAATTATCTAGGCGGAAATCATCAATATCTTCGTCGGGATAATCCAAAACTGCGTGGAAATGACTACATAGATCGGTTAGGTCATTATAGATCGGCGCCAGTTTTTTCTGTAGTACACCACCTACCTGGCCTGCAGCGTTGGCGGCTGCGTCTGCGGTGTCTGCTTCGATCAGATCGATTACAGCTTCTGCTTGCGTGAGATCCAATTGCCCGTTCAAAAAGGCTCGCTTTGTAAATTCACCACGCTGAGCGGGCTTTGCGCCGGCTTGATATAAGGATTCTAAGCCGGCAGCTAATACTGCAGGTGAACCATGACAGTGAAATTCTACAGTATCCTCGCCGGTATAGGAATGAGGACCTCGGATGTATACGGCCATGCATTGGTCGATCACTCGGCCTTGTTTATCATGCATAGTACCCAACATTAGCTTTCTGTTGGGTGCCTCAGAAAGAGGCTTACCGTTATTTAATTTGAATACTTTTTGCGCAACCATTGCGCAATCGTCACCGGTCAGTCGTAGAATACCAATGGCACTGACCTGGTTGCCGGTGGATACGGCGGCGATCACATGAGACATTATAGAATCTCCTTTTTCGTTTGTGTGCATACTATATCATCAATCTACTGAAAATGCAAATCCAAACAACATATTATTATTCGGTTGGGATAAACTACACGAGAGGTGAGTGTATGCAGACTATGACTGATGAGAATATTTGTGGGATCTTTCAAGGGGCGGCAGATTTTATTCGTAGAGAATTGAATTGCTGCGGGCTAAAGATCTATGCCTATGGTATAGATGGTTTGATTGCATCCAGCGCAGCGTCGGATTATGTATTTAAGCCTATTGTGCAACTGCTTACCGGGGATTCTATGGCTGTTCTGTTTGCCCGAGCACAATGCGGTAATATATATAATTGTGTGGCTGTTACTTGTAAAGATCTGCAAGATTGCGCTTTCAAATTGGTCAATGGATTTTGCGTGGTGTTGTTTCCAGGGGTTGGTGCGGTGGCGTATGAGGTAAAAACTCCTGATAAGCGTGGTACATCTGCACCGCAGGTAGAAAACACAGTTAAGGGCGCAAAAGACGCTTTTGTAGAAACGATCCGTTCCAATACAAGTTATATTCGCAGGCATCTTCGCTCTCCTAATCTGCGGATCTATGAGACACAGGTAGGGGAACGCTCGTTAACGAATATTAGTATTTTATGGATAGACGGGCTTACCAATCCGGAATTGGTTGAGCGAATGAAGTCTCGTATGAAGCAGATTCAAATAGATGGTCTCATATCGCCCTCCGCGGTTGAGGAGTATGTAACTGGGTCAAGAGCAACGGCATTTCCTTTGCTGCAGTATACGGAGCGCACGGATCGGTTTTGCCAGGGTTTGTTAGATGGTCGCGTTGGGCTGTTGGTAGACGGATTGCCTTTGGGATATTTAGCGCCTGCAGATTTAATGTATCTTATGGAAAGCCCGGAGGATCGCGGCCGGGATTTTGTGACTGCATCGGCAGTAAGGCTGCTGCGGTATATTGCGTTGTTTGTAGGCTTGTTACTGCCGGGAGTTTATATTGCGTTAGTTGCTTATCATCAAGCGTGGATTCCGTTGCCATTGCTTCGCTCCATTATTGAAGCGAAGCAATCTGTTCCGTTCACTACCACCACAGAGGTACTGGGGCTATTGATTGCCTTTGAGTTATTACAGGAATCTGGCCTCCATTTACCACAGGCAATAGGACAATCAGTGTCCGTGATTGGTGGCATTGTTGTAGGTACAGCTGCAGTGGAGGCTGGTTTGATCTCGCAAGTAGCACTTATCATGGTGAGTATTGCCGGTGTATGTGGCTTTGTTTTGCCTAATCGAGACTTGGCCAATGCCGTACGAATCTGGCGTTTTGGGATTGCGGCCTTGTCAGCGATCGGCGGTATTTATGGTACGCTGGCTGGAATGGCGGTTTTGCTGCTTCATTTATCAGGATTGAAATGTCTGGGGGTATCGTATCTGGCACACACGGGTAGATTTCTGCGCAGACGGCTTTGTAAGGATAAATATAGGGCAGCTCAACTTCATCCATTGGACAGGAGAAATCAAAAATGATACGAATACCTATTTATATATTAATAATTGCGTTGGTGTTTATTGCTCCTGTCACTCGAGTTGATGTGGGTGCTTTGCGACCAGTAGAGGTCGTTGCGCTTCATCAAGAAAACGGCGAAATGATTCTGCAAACTGATACTGGCGATTTGGGAAGGGGCGCAGATGTAGAGTTGGCACTTCGGGATATGAAGCAAAAGACTCCGGCTGTAATCTATCTAGATACTGCGAAATATCTGCTAGTGGACATTAATGTACAGCATGATGCTGAGGCGTTGCGAGGTTATTTAAAATCAAATGTAAAAGTGGCGCTGTTTTGCGATAGTATTGATCTGAAATATGCCGGAATGTATCTGGATGTTCAGGACGATCTGATGGCATTTAAGGACTGGAAACCAGGTGTTTTGGTGACGGTTTTGACGAGTGAAAAATATTTTTAAAAAATGTAAAAATTATGCTTGACAAAGTGGAAGTGTTCTGCTAAAATACGCAAGGCTTCGGGGGCAACCCTGAGAGCAAACCGCAGATAAAAAAGAAATTTGAAAAGATTTGAAAAAAGTTCTTGACAAATGGAAAAAGCTGTGGTAACATAAGCAA